>NZ_JBJDRI010000011.1:0-102819 GCF_044987425.1 Microbacterium sp. ZW T5_56
CATCCGCTGGTACAACAACGACCGCATCACAGAACGACTCGAGGGCCTGAGCCCGGTGCAATACCGGATCCAGACCCTCGCCGCCTAGGCTTTACCTAAACCAGTCCAACAAACACGGACCAGTTCACAGGTGTCCGCACCCCCTCTTCTCTTCTCAGAGAACCGTGCGGATGGTGATCGTGATGTCGGTGCCCTTGGGGCGCATCTCGCCGGCGCCCGGCGTCGTGGCGACCGCCTCGGTGGAACCGTCCGGGAGCAGGTTCAGCAGGCCGTTGTAGACCGGGTTGAAGCCGTAGTCGCGCAGCTCCTGGGCAGCCTCGTCGCGTGTCATGCCTGCGACATCGGGGATCGCGAACAGCTCCGGGCCCTTCGACGTCACCAGGGTCACGGTGTCGTTGACACGCCAGTGGCCCTCTTCGCCGCGATCCTCGATGCGGATGACATCACCCTTGGCGATGCTGCTCGAGTACTCCTCGACCGTCGTCGGCGCCACGAGAAGGCCGACCCCCGACAGCGTCTCCGTGGCCTTGCTGACGGACATGCCCTCGACATCGGGGATGAGTCCGGCCGAAACGATCAGGGTGACCGTCTCGTCCGGCTGCCAGTTGCCACCACCATCGCGGTCCATGATGCCCACCACGATCGAGGGCTGCTGCTCGTCGGTGAAGATCTTCACCTGGTCGGCGCTGACCTTCAGGCCTGTATCGGTGAACGCTTTCGTCGCGGCGTCCACCGTCATGCCCGCCACAGCGGGAACGGGGCCCTTCGAGACGAGAAGTGTCGCAGCATCGCCCTCGAAGGCATCGCACCCGGTGAAGCAGTCGTAGGGATCGCCGGCCGTCGGAACCACGGTGAGGTTCATCAGCTGACCCGCCGCAGGGGTATCGGTGAACTGATAGTTCACCGTCGACACCGTGATGTTCTTATTGCCCAGGATCTCTCGCGCACTGGCCTCGTTCGCACCGGACAGATCCTCGATCTGGGTGGGAGCGGGCCCGCTGGAGATGATGAGGTCCACGGAGCTGCCCTTGTCCACGTGATCACCGCCGGCCGGGTCGGTGCCGATCGCGCTCCCTGCCGGAACCGTAAGGCTCGCCTGCTGTGAGCTGGTGACCACGATGTCCTGCGTCGCGAGGACGTCGCGGGCGTCCTGCTCGGGGAGGCCGGCGACCTCGGCGATCACGACCTGTGATCCGGGACCCGATCCGAAGTACCAGCCGATCCCGCCGGCGACGGCTGCGATGAGCAGGGTGATGAGCAGCAGCCATCCACCCTTGCGGCGGTTGCGGCGGGTGACCGTGCGCAGGCGTGCGGAGTTGTCGACAGGAGCGAGCGAGTCGGTCGCGGGTAGGGGGAGCACAGGAGCGGAGTCGCGGGGGAGAACCGCGGTGAGCCCACCGCTGGCGGCGTGATCCTCCGGGATCGCCAGCCCCGCGGTGAACGCGGGCTCGCTGCGCGTGATGACCGGGGTGATCCCGAGGTCTCGCTCGATCTCCCGCAGCCGGTCGAGCATGACCTGCGCATCGAGGGGACGATCATCCGGCGCCCGCTCGGTCGACCAGAGCACCAGCTCATCCAGCTGCTCCGGGACTCCGGGGTTGCGAACGCTCGGGCGTGGCACCGATTCCGTCGCGTGCTGGAAAGCGATCTGCATCGGCTGCTCGCCGCGGAACGGCTGTTCGCCCACGAGCATCTCGTAGAGCATGATGCCCAGGGCATAGATATCACTGCGGGCATCCGCGGTGCCGCGGGTGACGAGTTCCGGCGCCAGGTAGGCGATGGTTCCCATCAGCTGCTGGCCGGTCGCCGTGTTCGCCGTGGTGGCGCGAGCGAGGCCGAAGTCACCGATCTTGATGCGTCCGTCTTCGGCGAGCAGCACGTTCTCCGGCTTGACATCGCGATGCACGATGCCCGCGCGGTGTGCGGCGGCAAGCCCGCTCAGCACGCCATCCATGATGGTGACGGCCTGCGAGATGCTCAGCCGGCGCTGCTCCTTCAGCAGTTCGCGCAGCGTGATTCCCGGGAGGTACTCCATCACCAGGTAGGCGAGCTCGCCGTCCTGACCCTGGTCGAAGACGTTGACCACGTTGGGATCGGCGAGTCGAGCCGCGGCGCGAGCCTCCTGGATGAATCGACTCTGGAAGACCGAGTCATCGCTCAGATGACTGTGCATGACCTTCAGTGCGATCCGACGCTCAAGACGCAGATCCGTGGCCACGTATACGGTGGCCATGCCGCCACGCGCGATGCGCGCACGAACCCGATACCGACCGTCGACAAGCCGCCCGATCAGCGGGTCTGCGGTCTGGTGAGAGGTCACCTATCGAGTCTACGGAGCAATTCTGCTCAAGCCCGGGAGCGCCGCGCCTCCGCGGATGAGAGACTGGAGGGGTGACTGCCACAGGCGAATTCCCCGTTTCCACCGACTGGCTGGCGATGCCCGACCTCGTCGAGGCGCTCGACGAGTCCCTCAGCCGGGTTCGTCGACTCATCGACGAGCGCTCCCTCATCGGCAGCAAGCGCAATGGCGTATTCCAGGTGCCGTCGATCTTCGTTGTCGACGGCCGCCCGCTGTCGTCGCTGCGCGGCACGATCATCGTGCTCGGTGACGCCGGATTCTCCGACGACGAGATCATCGACTGGCTCCTGAACGAGGAGCCCACCATCGGCGACGCGCCGATCAATTCACTGCTCGCCGGTCGCAAGAGCGAGGTCCGTCGGGTCGCGGTCGGCCTCGGCTGAACTCACTACCCCTCGCGGCTCCGTCAGCGGTGCACCGATCGGGCGTTCTGCGGTGGTTCTCCGACCTCCTCGACGGTGTGGCCCCTGCACGGTATCCGGGTGACGCTCGCCCGCTCGATGCGCGACACGGCGAACCACCGCATCGCGTCGCGCAGGTGACACCACCCGACCAGATACCAGCGTCCGCCGGTGGAGGCGAACAGCACCGGCTCGACGTCGCGAGTGGTGGTGTTCCCCTCCGCGGATGTGTAGCGGATACGAAGGACGCGTTGCTCGCTCAGGGCCTCCTCGAGCGCCGAGCGAACCGCGCGTGACGACGACGGAGCCGCATCGATCCAGATGCGATCGGCCAGTTCGTCGGCCCGGGCTCGCGTGCCGGGATCGAGCACGTCCACGATCTTGCGGATACCGGCGGCCGCCAGATCGGCGTACGGAGCATCGGATGCGGCGGATGCCGCGGCCATGAGCGCCACGGCCTGCGCCGGGGACAGCGTGATCGGCGGCAGCGACGCACTCGGCGCGAGCCCATACCCGCCATTCGGACCCGGTCGTGACCAGACCGGCGCGCCGCTGTTCGCCAACCCGGCGAGGTCTCGCTTGATGGTGCGAACCGAGACCTCGAACTCTCGCGCCAGCCGTTCGGCGGAGACGCCGTGAGTGCCGCTTCGCCGCAGCATCTCGGAGACGGCGTGCAGCCGTTCGGAACGTCTCATCGGTCGAATCCGTTGAAATTCATGTCAGAAATAGTGACACACACGTGTCCGCCCCGGCGGCGAGAGTGGACAGATGACAACGACAACCACCGCTCCGACCGTCCTTCTGATCGCCGGGCACTGGCTGGGCGCGTGGGCCTGGCATGACGTCCAGGAACACCTCGAGGCGGAGAACACGATCGCGATCACACTCCCGGGTCTCGACGCGGATGATCCTCGCCGTGCGGAGGCAACGCTCGATGATCAGGCTGCGGCCATCCGCGAGGTCATCGCGCAGTGCGGCGATCACCCCGTCGTCCTCGTCGCGCACAGTGGCGCGAATGGCCCGGTCAGCCTGGTCCTCGACCGGCATCCCGAGCTCGTCTCACGAATGGTCTGGGTGGATTCGGGACCGCTCACAGACGGCAGCGCTTTTGACCCCGATCTTGCGGCCGACGTCGATGAGCTTCCCCTGCCGTCCTTCGACGTGCTCGGAGCACAGGCGAGTCTTGACGGCCTGAGCGCCGATGTCCTGGACAGATTTCGTGCGCGGGCCGTGCCGGAGCCGGCACCGGTCGTACGGCAGCGTGTGGAGCTCGTCAACGAGGCTCGGCGCGACGTCAGGACCACCGCGGTGTGCTGCTCCCTGTCGAGCGCTCAGCTGATGGAGCTGGCGCGGGCGGGTCACCCGATGTTCGCCGAGATGGCGACCCTGCGACACCTGGAGCTCATCGACCTGCCCACCGGTCACTGGCCGATGTGGAGCCGGCCCGCGGAGCTCGCTCAGATCATTCGAACGATGACGCTCCCGGCGGAGTGAGCCGCGCCCGGAGGGGGTGCGAGCTCAGAAGGTGCGCGCCGTGGCCGCGTGAGCGAGCGCGCTCAGATCGGCCACGGCGTCCGCCGCCAACACGCCCGAGGTGAGTGCCGCATCTGCCTGCGATGTGAACGCCGTGATGCGCTGTTCGACCCTGTCCCGTGCTCCGGTGGCGATGATGGCCGCCTGCAGCCTCGCCACATCGGCTTCATCGAGATCGGGGCGGCCGAGATCAGCGTCGAGCGCGGCACGGGAAGCGGCGTCCATCCGCTCGCGGGCATACGCGATCAGGAGGGTGCGCTTTCCTTCGCGGAGGTCGTCCCCGCTGGGCTTCCCGGTGACGGCCGCGTCGCCGAACACGCCCAGCAGGTCATCGCGGAGTTGGAAGGCCAGGCCGATCGGGAGGCCGAACCCGCGTAGCGCTTCGAGCTGCTCATCGCTCGCTCCGCCGATGCACGCCCCGATCACCAGCGGTTGCACCACGCTGTACCGGGCCGATTTCAGAGAGGCCACCTCGAGAGCGCGGTCCGCGTGCTCCTCGTCGGGCTGGGTGACCCAGGCCGACTCCTGCGCGATATCCAGGAACTGGCCGAGCGTCACGTCTCGTCGCATGCGCGCATACTCATGACGGGCCGAACGTGGAGCGGGGTGCGCGAGCAGCGCCTCCTCGAACAGATCGTCACTCCAGGCCACCAGCAGGTCGCCGAGCAGGATCGCGGCGGAACGGCCGAACGCCGCGGCGTCCCCGGTCCACCCGCGCGCGGCGTGCATCGCCTCCAGCCCGCGGTGCGCTGCGGGGCGACCGCGACGGGTATCGGAGTTGTCGATGATGTCGTCATGGACGAGCGCGGCCGCCTGGAAGATCTCCAACGACGCGGCGGCGTCGATGATGATGTCCGAGCCGATCGCGGGGGAGACCGCGCGCCAGCCGGCCTCACAGAACCGTGCCCGCAGTCGCTTTCCGCCGGTGAGAGCTGACGCCGCCGCATCGATCACCAGCGCTGCCTCCGGGCTGTCCGCCAGCGCTGCCTCGCGGTGCGTTGCCACGAAGCTCAGCAGACGCTGGGAAACGGCCTCGGGAACGGAGTGCGAAGAGGTCACGGACCTAGCCTAGTTCCGGCGGACGGGCGTAGACTCGTGAGTCAGGCGAAGCACAACATCTGGCCCGCCTTCAGGACGACGCAAGGGGGGCACAATGCCACTCTCCGAACAGGAGCAACGACTGCTCGACGAGATGGAGCGCAACCTGCTCCACAATGACGCTGACGTGGTCAGCGCCGAGTCCGCCGGTCGTCCGTTTACTTACCGCAATCTGGTCTTCGGCGCACTTCTCGTCGTCGCCGGCCTGGGCGCGCTGATCGCGGGGGTCTCTCTCTTCCGCGACCTCGCCTTCGTCGGGATCATCATCGGCGTCGTGGGCGTCGCGCTCATGTTCGTCGGCATCATGGTGGGCGCACGTCGCGGTGAGCCGACGCTGGAGTTCGACGAGGAGGAACTGCGCCGGGAGTCCTCGCGTCCATCCGGCCCTCGTTCCACGACGGGTGGCAACGCCGGATTCATGGACCGCATGAACGAGCGCTGGGAACGTCGCCAGGATTCAGACGACTAAAACACGCCGCAGTCTTCGGGCGCCGACCTTCGGGTCGGCGCCTTTTTTGTGCCCTCGGAGGCGATCCCCACTTCGCTCCCCGTCATCCCTCCACTCTCCTCCCCGAGTGCGTGAGTGCCGGAAAACCCGCGGAATCCCGGCTGCGCAGCCCGGACTGCTCACCGTGTGACGTCGCGAAATTCCCGGCCATCGCCAAGTCCCCTCCACCGCGCTCAGCCCCGGAATTTCGGGGTTCTCTCAGCAGAATCCCGGACTCCTGCGTCAGAAGCTCTAGGGAAGTGGAGGGAAGTGGAGTAATGTGGAGCCAACTTCTGACGGGCCGGACGACAGAGGGGGTGACGGCCGATGTTGCTGGGTACGCACACACCAAAGCTCGACGACAAAGGACGCATCATCCTGCCCGCCAAGTTCCGCGAAGATCTGGCGGGCGGTGTCGTCATCACCCGTGGTCAAGAGCGCTGCCTCTACGTGTTCTCCACCGCGGAGTTCGAGTCGGTGCACGAGCGGATCAGGCAAGCCCCGCTCAGCAACAAGCAAGCGCGTGACTTCCTGCGCATGTTCCTCTCCGGCGCCAGCGCCGAGATGCCCGACAGTCAGAACCGCATCACCGTCCCGCAGAGCCTGCGCGCATACGCGGGCCTGGAGAAGGAACTGGTCGTCACCGGAGTCGGCGCACACGCCGAGATCTGGAACGCCCAGGCCTGGAACGACTTCGTCGAGGCCAATGAGTCCAGTTACGCCGATATGGAGCAGGAGGTGATTCCGGGATTGTTCTGAGCCTGTGTTCCGACTCCCAGCTGACTCGCCCTGACGCCACTTCCCCGGTGGCAGGTCGGGTCGGAGGGGAATCAGAGCCCAGGCCCTACCCGAAGAGATCATGAGCATCGAAGACATCCACATCCCCGTTCTTCTCGAACGCTGCGTCGAGCTGCTGGCTCCGGCGCTTGCGCACCCGGGAGCCGTCCTCGTCGACGCCACCACCGGCATGGGCGGTCACTCCTCGGCGCTTCTGGGGCGCTTCCCCGACGTCGAGCTGGTCGGACTTGACCGTGACACCGACGCCCTCCGCATCGCGGGGGAGCGCCTCGCACCGCACGCCGCCCGCGTTCACCTGGTCCACACCGTCTACGACGGCATCACCGACGCGGTCTACGACAGCGGATTCGACCACGCCGACGGCATCCTGTTCGACCTCGGCGTCTCCTCGCTGCAGCTGGACGAGGCGGAACGTGGCTTCGCCTACTCCAAGGACGCGCCCCTGGACATGCGGATGGATCAGACCGCAGGGCGCACGGCAGCGGACATCATCGCGACCTACAGCGAGGGGGAGATGCGCCGGATCTTCGAGATCTATGGCGAGGAGAAGCTCGCGGGTCGATACGCCCGATTCATCATCGCCGCACGACAGGAGGCCCCGATCGAGACCTCCGGACGGCTGGTGGAGATCCTCACCGCTGCCACGCCCGCCGCCGCACAGCGGACGGGTCACCCGGCCAAGCGGGTCTTCCAGGCGCTGCGGGTCGAGGTCAACAGCGAGCTGTCGGTGCTCAGCTCCGCCATTCCTGCGGCGCTCGATCTGCTGCCCGTTGGCGGGCGGCTTGTCGTGATGTCGTATCAGTCGCTGGAGGATCGCATCATCAAGCGCGCCTTCGCTGCCGCCACCGCCTCGACCGCTCCACGCGGGCTGCCGGTGGAGCTGGAAGAGCACGCTCCCCGGTTCCGCACCCTGACGAAGGGGGCCGAGCTCGCCTCGGAGGAGGAGCGGGAGCGCAACCCCCGTGCCACTCCGGTGCGTCTGCGCGCCGTCGAACGAATCCGGGAGTCGGTATGAGCGCCACGTCGGCACTGAGCGCGGCGCCCCGCGTCCAGCCGCGCCCCGCGCGCGGGGCTGGCGCACCGCGCACGTATCTGCGTCCGGTCGATGCTCCCGCTCGTCGTCGTCGACCCCAGACCGTCTACGGTCTGACGGCGATCATCGGTGTGGTGCTGATCGTGGCCGCCCAGCTGTTCTTCTCCATTGCATCGACCCAGACGACGCACCGGATCGTCGACCTCACCGAGCAGCAGCGTTCGCTCACGGTCGACGCCCAGGCGCTGTTCGACCAGGTGGCAGGGCTGAGCTCTCCGCAGTACCTCGCGGCGAACGCGACGGCCGCGGGGATGATCAACGCGGGTTCGCCCAGCTACCTGCGGCTGAGCGACGCCGCGCTGCTGGGGTCTCCCTCCGCGGCGTCGGCGTCCAGCATCGACGCGAAGGGCCGAGCGGCGGTCGGCAACGAGCTGATTAAGGACACGCCGCTCGTCACGGAACCGGGGTCGACTCTGACCGGGCAGACTGCCCCCGTGACGGCACCGGAAGCATCGACCGAGCAAGCCGGTGGCGCGGCTACCGAACTGGCGACTCCCGAGTCCACGGCCACGCAGCCCGAACTGCCCCAGCAGCCGCCCGCCATCAGCCAGGGACTGCCCACCCCCGAGACCCACTGACCGCCATCCACCCCGCCAACGACGCGAGCAGACGAGGCAGCATGACCCCCCAGGACACACGGATCCGTCGGCGACGCACGGTGGCGGTCTTCGGCACGGTGAGCGTGCTCATGGTCGCCTTCAGCGTGCGCTTGGTGGACATCCAGGTGGTCAACGCGGCGGAGTACGTGGCCGAATCGAAGCTGAGCACCCAGCAGTCCAAGCCGATCGCCGGCACGCGCGGGGAGATCGTCGACTCCTCCGGGGCGGTCCTCGCCATCAGCAACGTCACGTATGACGCGGTCATCGATCCGCATTACCTCAACACCATCGAGCGTCTGGACAAGGACGGCAACAAGATTCCGTTGAAGGAGGAGTGGAACGGGGTCGCCGACAAGATCGCGGCGATCATCGGCCTCACGGCAGACGAGATCCGCACGATCGTCGCCGACAACGCCGCCGCCAACCCGGCGAGCCAGTACGCGCTCCTGACCACGGGCCTGTCCACGGCGCAGATGGAGAAGCTGAAGGCGCTGCAGATCCCGTACCTGGCCATGCCGTCGCACGAGTCGCGCACGTACCCCGACGGAGCGGTGGCGGGAAGCATCATCGGCTTCACGGGAACCGACCCGGAGAAAGGCACGGTGTTCGCGCAGGCCGGCGTCGAGGCGATGGAGGATGCGTGCCTCACGCCCACCGCGGGATCGCAGACCTTCGAGCGCGGCTCGCGCGGGGAGATCATCCCGGGATCCATGTCGGAGACGCCCGCCGTGAACGGCGGAACGGTGCAGCTCACGATCGATCGTGACCTGAACTGGTACCTGCAGCAGATGATCGCCGAAGAGGTCCAGAACAAGGGTGCCCAGCGCGGCAGCGTGACCGTCGTCGAGGTCGGGACCGGAAAGATCCGCGCCGCGGCGGAATGGCCGACGGTCGACCCGAACAACATCGACGGGTCCGACCCCAACGACTGGTACGGCCACATCTTCAAGGACCTGTTCGAGCCAGGCTCGACGTTCAAGGCCGCCACGGCCGCGATGCTGCTGGAGTCGGGGACGGCAACCCCGATGTCGACCATGCCGGCCGCCGGGTGGGAGGAGTTCCCGAACGGGGCTGAGGTGGGGGATTCGTTCTCCCACGACACCTATAACTACACGCTGGCCGGCGCGCTCATCGACTCCTCGAACGTGGCGCTGTCCAAGTTCGGCGACCTGATGACTCCCGAGGCCCGTCACGACTTCCTCGCGAAGTTCGGTGTCGGCTCCAAGACCAACGTGAACTTTGATGGCGAGCAGGCGGGTGTTCTGCACCCGGCTGCCGACTGGGACAACCAGACGCGCTACGCGACCACCTTCGGTCAGGCGTTCCAGGTGACGGCCCCGCAGGTGGCGAGCTTCTACCAGATGATCGCCAACCACGGCGTGAAGAAGCCGCTGCAGCTCGTGGAGAGCTGCACGTCCGCCGACGGAACCATCACCACGCCGAAGACCGCGCCCGACGAGCGACTGCTCAGCGAGCAGAACGCGGCTCAGATGAGCACGATGATCGAGAACGTCGCCGAGCAGGGCGGTGTGGCCGACCTCATCAAGATCCCCGGCTACCGCATCGCCGCCAAAACCGGAACCGCGCAGACCTATGACGCGCAGACGCAGTCGTACAAGTCGAACCTGTATGACGTGTCCGTGGTCGGCTACGCACCCGCGGATGACCCGAAGTACGTCGTGATCGTCACGCTCAAGGAGCCCACGACGGTAAGATCGTCTACGGCCGCTGCGCCCGCATTCCAGAAGGCGATGACCCAGGTTCTCAAGCACTACCGGGTCATGCCGTCTCAGACGCCGTTCACCGATCTTCTTCCCAAGTTCGGTTGAGCCGCTCCGCCACTCGGAGACCTCTTTCACATGATCGCACTCACGCTTGCGGAGATCGCCCACGCCATCGGCGCCGCTCTCCACCTTCACGGTGAGCACACCGAAGCCACCGTCGTCTCGGGAGCGGTCGACACCGACTCCCGGCTGATCACCGCGGGCGGCATCTTCGTCGCCAAGCCCGGTGAGCAGACCGACGGGCACCACTTCGTCGGAGCGGCCCGGGCAAACGGCGCCGCCGTCGCCATCGTCGACCACCTCGTCGACGAGGAGATCACCCAGCTTGTCGTCGCCGACGTGGTCATCGCCCTCGCCGATCTGGCACGCGAAGTGGTCGCGCGTGTGCGCGCGCACGGCGATCTGCGCATCGTCGGGATCACCGGATCCAACGGCAAGACGACGACCAAGAATCTGCTCGCTCGCATCCTCATCGACGAGGGCGAGACCGTCGCGCCGATCGCATCGTTCAACAACGAGGTGGGCGCGCCACTGACCATGCTGCGCGTACGCGACACCACCCGCTTCCTGGTGAGCGAGTTCGGCGCCTCCGGCCCGGGCGAGATCGCGCGTCTGGCGGGTCTGGTGAACCCCGATGTCGGCGTGGTGCTGATGGTGGGCATGGCCCACGCCGGCGGCTTCGGCGGTATCGAGCACACGGTGTACGAGAAGGGTCGCCTGATCGCGGCCGTGCGTGCCGGCGGCACCGCGGTGCTGAACATCGACGACGCCCGTGTGGCCACCATGGCGACGATCGCCGCGGAGAACGACGAGCGCGTCGTCTGGTTCGGTCACGCCGCCGACGCTGAACTGCGTGCCTCTGAGGTCGAGGTCACCGCGAACGGCACCGACTTCGCGGTCACGGTCGATGGCGAGCAGCACCATGTGCACCTGCAGGTGCTCGGTGCCCATCACGTGATGAACGCTGTGGCGGCGATCGCGGCAGCCCGTGCGCTGGGCGTCGCCGTCGCCGACGCGATCTCCCGGGTCGAGACGGTGACCATCGCGGAACGGTGGCGGATGCAGCCGATGGGCAGCGACCGCGTTCGCATCATCAACGACGCCTACAACGCGAGCCCGGATTCGATGGCTGCCGCGCTGCGCACTCTGGCGCAGATCACCGAGCCCGGTCAGCGCAAGGTCGCCGTGCTCGGAGCCATGAGCGAGCTCGGGGAGTTCGCCGGTGACGCGCACGATGAGGTGGGACTCCTCGCCGTTCGACTGCGCTTCGAGCGCATCGTCGTAGTGGGCCGCGACGCCCGCCGTCTGTACCTCTCCGCGATCGCCGAAGGCTCGTGGGACGGGGAGGCGGTGTTCTTCGAAACCGCCGATGAGGCGTACAACTACCTCCGCGGTGAGCTCCGCGACGGAGATCGCGTGCTGGTCAAGTCCTCCAACTCGGCGGGACTGCGTTTCCTGGGCGACCGCATGGGAGAATTGTTCTCGTGAGGTCACTGCTCTCTGCCGCCGCCATCTCGATGGCGTTCACGCTGCTGCTGACGCCAGTGTTCCTCAAGTGGTACGAGCGCTGGGGGTGGGGTCAGGTCATCCGCACGCCGGAGGCCATGAACAACCCGCAGCACGCGGCCAAGCGCGGCACGATGTCGATGGGCGGACTCATCTTCATCCTCGGCACCCTGGTGGGCTACTTCGTCGGCAGCTACGCCGGTGACTTCCCACCCACCCCGTCGAGTCTGCTCGTGCTGTGGATGATGGTGGGCTTCGGCGCAGTCGGATTCATCGACGACTACCTGAAAGTCAAACGACAGAACAGCCTGGGGCTGTCCGGCTGGCGCAAGATCGCGGCCCAGCTGCTCGTCGCCGTCGTCTTCGCCGTCGGAGCTCTGAACTTCCCGAACAGCCGCGGGGTCACGCCTGGCTCCAGTGCGGTTTCGCTCTTCCGCGACCTGCCGCTGCTCGATCCGTTCTCGCTCGGTACCTGGCTTCCGGTCCTGGGGATCGGCATCGCACTCGGCTGGATCATCTACCTGCTGTGGATCTCCGTCATTGGCATCGCCATGTCCAACTCCGCGAACCTCGCCGATGGCCTCGATGGCCTCGCCGCCGGTTCCGGAATCTTCGTGGTGGGCGCCTACAGCCTCATCGCCTTCTGGCAGGCGCGTCAGAGCTGTGTGGCTGAACTCGATCCGGCGTCCTACCCGGGGTGCTACAACACGCGTGACCCGATGGAGCTGGCTATCGTGTCGGCGGCATTCATCGGGGCGCTCGCCGGCTTCCTCTGGTGGAACGCGCCCAAGGCCAAGGTCTTCATGGGCGACACCGGGTCGATGGCCATCGGCGGTGTCGTGGCCGCGATGGCGGTGCTCACGCACACGGAGCTGCTGTCGATCCTCATCGCCGGCGTCTATGTGCTCGCCTCCGGCTCGGTCATCCTGCAGCGCGTGTACTTCAAGCTCACGCGCGGCAAACGTCTCTTCCTCAACAGCCCGTTCCACCACCATCTCGAGTTCCGCGGATGGCCTGAGGCCACCATCGTGGTGCGGATGTGGATCATCGCGGGTGTGCTCGCGGTGTCGGGCATCGGTCTCTTCTACGTCGAATGGTTGTCTCGCACATGAGTCGTCTGGATTCCCTCACCAGTTGGTACGCGGACTGGAAGGGACTCCGGGTGGCGGTGCTCGGCCTGTCGGACACGGGCTTCTCCGTCGCCGACACACTCACCGAACTCGGTGCCGACGTCCTCGTCGTCACCGAGGCTGCGGCCGAGGAGTATGCCCGGCTGGTTCCCGTCATTGGCGCACGCCTGCAGGTCGGGTCTCTGGAGACGCCGCCGGCGGAGCTCGTCGACTTCGCGCCCGAGGTGGTCATCGCCTCACCGGGCTTCCCCCCGCACCACCCCGTGATTCGCTGGACGCAGGAGAGCGGCATCGCGCTGTGGGGCGACATCGAGCTCGCCTGGCGTGTGCGGGACAAGGTCACGCGCGACGGCGGGATCCCGGCCGACTGGGTGTTCATCACGGGCACCAACGGCAAGACGACCACCACGCGGATGACCGCGACGATGCTCGTGGCCGGGGGACTGCGGGCCGCACCGTGCGGCAATATCGGCACACCGATCCTCGATGCCGTGCGCGACCCCTCCGGCTTCGATGTGCTTGTGGTGGAGCTTTCGAGCCACCAGCTCTGGTACCTCGGCCTCAACGAGGGTGTCGGTGCTCCCGTGCCCCACGCCTCGGTGTGCCTGAACCTGGCCGATGATCACCTGCAGTGGCACGGCTCCTTCGCGGCGTATCGCGCCGCGAAGGCGGTCGTCTACCGCAACACGCGCGTCGCGTGCGTCTACAACAAGGCGGACGTGGTCACGCGGGAGATGGTGGAGGACGCCGATGTGTTCGAGGGAGCGCGGGCGGTCGGCTTCGATCTCGGCGTTCCCGGGCTGAGCGATCTGGGCGTGGTGGACGGGATCCTCGTCGATCGCGCCTTCACCGATGAGCGTCGTCACGCGGCGCTGGAGCTCGCGACTGTTCCCGAACTCGCTGCGCACGACCTCGGCGCGCCGCACATCGTCGCCAACGCGCTCGCCGCCGCAGCACTGGCTCGATCGCTGGGCGTGACGCCGGAGCAGGTGCACGATGCCCTCCTGTCGTTCCGCCTCGACCCGCACCGCATCGAAGTGGTCGCCCGCGTCGATGGCGTGACCTGGGTGGACGATTCCAAGGCCACGAACCCGCATGCGGCGGCGTCATCGCTGGCGGCCTACCCCGGCGCGGTCTGGGTGCTGGGCGGGCTGCTCAAGGGCGTCGACATCGGCGAGCTGGTCGCGCTGCGCGGTCCTGCTGCTGCCGCTGCCGTGGTGATCGGTGCCGATCGGTCCGAGATCGTGGCGGCGTTCGCACGACACGCGCCCGACGTGCCCGTGTTCGAAGTCGACGAGACGGACACTGAGAGGGTCATGCCGCGCGCGGTGGAACTGGCAGCGGGGGTGGTCGAGGAGGGCGGAACCGTCCTGCTCGCTCCCGCAGCGGCCAGCTTCGATCAGTTCAGCGGTTACGACGACCGTGGCGCGAAGTTCGCCACCGCGGTGCGAAACCGCCTCGGAATCACCGACAGCTTGTAGACGAAGACCAGGAGGAGCGCATGGCGACCACTCGGCTGCCGCAGGCGCCCTCGCCGGATTCGCCTCGTGGTCTGTCGGCACGTGTGAGGCTCGGACGGATCTTCCAGCCGGTGGCGACCGAGTTCGTGCTCATCGCCGCGGTGTCGCTGTTCCTGGCCGTCTTCGGCTGGGTGATGGTGCTCTCGGCCACCAGCGCCGGCAGCGGGGAGAAGGATCTCGACACCGCGCTCAAACAGGGGCTGTTCGCCGTCGTCGGCATCCCGCTGATGTTCGTTCTCAGTCGTTTTCCGGTGGTGTTCTGGAAGCGCATGGCGTGGCCGATCCTCATCGCTGCCGTCGCCTTTCAGATGCTCATCTTCACTCCGATGGGCGTTCATGCCGACGGCAACACCAACTGGGTCAATCTCGGCTTCGTGCAGGCGCAGCCCTCGGAGTTTCTGAAGCTCGCGACCGCTCTGTGGCTCGGCTTCATCCTGGCGCGCAAGCACACCCTGCTGAACCGGTGGTCGCACTTCTTCATTCCGCTGGTTCCGGTCGTCGTTCTGGTCCTGGCAAGCGTGCTCGGTGGCGACGACCTCGGTACGGCCATGGTGATCATGATGGTCGTTCTGGGGGCGCTCTACTTCGCCGGGGTGAAGTTGCGGATCCTGATCATTCCGGTGCTGGTTGCTGCGGCCGGCGTGGCGGCGCTTTCCATCATCAAGCCCGACCGGATCAACCGCATCACCTCGTTCCTCGATCCCACGTGCGGGGTGGACAACCCTCTCTGCTACCAGCAGGTCCACGGACTCTGGGCGCTGGCAAACGGGGGGTTCTTCGGCGTGGGTCTGGGTAACTCGACTGAGAAGTACGGATGGCTCCCAGCGAAGGAGAACGACTTCATCTTCGCGATCGTGGGGGAGGAGCTCGGACTGCTCGGCTGCATCGTGGTGCTCGTGCTGTTCGGCATTCTCACGTTCGCGGTCATCAGCCTGATCCGCCGTACGGATGACATGTTCATCCGCATCGTCGCTGGCGCCGTGATCGTCTGGATCACGGGGCAGGCGCTCGTCAACATCGCCGTGGTGCTCCGACTCGGGCCCGCCCTCGGCGTCCCGCTGCCGTTCCTGTCGCAGGGCGGCACGTCGCTGCTGTCCGTGCTGATCGCGTGTGGCGTGCTGCTGAGCTTCGCCCGAACCCTTCCGCTGCGGGGAGCCGCCGCCGCAACGCGGCCCGCGCGTGGGCGTCGCACCCCGGTGCAGCGCCTGGACTGACACCGCACGAGTTCGTCCAGCGCGCCATGGGAGGATCGGAGCATGACGACGTACCTCCTTGCCGGCGGCGGCACCGCCGGACACGTGAACCCGCTTCTCGCCGTTGCCGATGGCCTGCGTGCTCGCGACCCGCAGGCCGAGGTGCTGGTGCTGGGGACCAGGGAGGGACTGGAATCCCGACTCGTTCCGCAGCGCGGCTACGAGCTGCTGATCGTCGACAAGGTACCGTTTCCGCGCCGCCCAAACGCTGCCGCGCTGAGGTTTCCCGGACGGTTCCGTCGTGCTGTCGCTCAGGTGCGCTCGCACATTCGCGAGCACGGCGTTGATGTGGTGGTGGGGTTCGGCGGCTACGCGTCCGCGCCGGCCTATGTCGCCGCCCGTCGTGCGGGTGTGCCGTTCATCGTGCACGAGGCGAACGCCAAGCCGGGCCTCGCGAACGTATTGGGCGCACGGCGTGCTGCCGGCGTCGGCGTGGCATTCGAGGGCACGCCCCTGAAGCGTGGTGCGCTCGTCGGGATGCCGCTGCGTCGCGAGGTGGTGGAGCTGGACCGCGTCGCAGCCCGCGCGCAGGCGGCGGAGTACTTCGGTCTCGATGCCGAGAAGCCGACTCTCCTGGTGTTCGGTGGTTCGCTGGGTGCCCTCCAGCTGAACGCCGCCATCGAGGGTGCGTGGCAGTCGGTCCTCGATGCCGGCTGGCAGCTGTTGCACGCCACCGGCGAGGGGAAGACCTTCGAAGACCCGCAGGCCCCCGGTTACGTGCTCGTTCCCTATCTCGATCGCATGGATCTTGCCTTCGCACTGGCCGATTTCATCGTGTCGCGCTCGGGGGCGGCCACCGTGAGCGAGGTCAGCGCCCTGGGCATTCCGGCGGCCTACGTGCCGTATGCGGTCGGCAACGGCGAGCAGCGTCTCAACGCGGCGTCGGCTGTGTCTGCGGGCGCCGCCATCCTGATCGAGAACGCCGAGTTCACCCCCGAGGCGGTGCGTTCTCGCATCGTGCCGCTGCTGCAGGATGATGCCGCCCGCGCGCGTATGGTGGCCGCAGCCGAGATGGTGGGCACGCGCTCGGGCACGGAGAACGTCATCGAGCTGATCGACGCCGCGCTGGCTCCCTGAATCAGACGTGCAACGCGCGCTTGACCAGCTCAAGCGCTTCCGCAGGGTCAACACGCAGCTCTCGAACCTCAGCGGCGAAACCTGCGGCCGCTTTCTGCGCCTGCTGCATCCGGACATCGCCCTGAGCCCGGACAAACGTGCCGTTGCGCCCGCGGGTCTCGATCAGGCCGGACGCCTCCAGCTCGCGATACGCGCGCGCGACGGTGCCCGGCGCGATCTCCAGCTCGGCCGCCAGGCGGCGCACGGTGGGCAGCTTCTCGCCTGCGGGGAGGTCGCCCGAGGCGATGGCGTCGATGATCTGCACGCGCAGCTGCTCGAAGGGCGGCGTGCTGGCACCGGGGTCAATGCTGATCATCTGAGGCTCCAACGAAAACGGGGACGGTGAGGACGTCCGTATCTGTGTCAATACAATACCTCCTGGCACGGGTGTGCCGTTCAGCCCGCGTGGGGAAGGGCGAATCTAGACTGGGACGGAAATGATTCGACCCGATCTCAGCCTTCCCATCCCGGATGACATCCGTGCCGCGCACTTCATCGGCATCGGCGGATCCGGCATGAGCGGATTGGCACGCATGTTCCTCGCCCGCGGCATCCGCGTCTCCGGTTCCGACCGCGCCGACAGCCCCGGACTCCGAGCCCTGGAGGCCGCGGGTGCGACGGTGTATGTCGGCCACGATGCCGCCAACCTCGCCGACGACATCGACACCGTCGTGCACACCGGCGCCATCTGGCCCGAGAACCCCGAGTTCCTGCTGGCCAAGGAGCGGGGGCTCCACGTGATCCACCGCTCGCAGGCGCTGCACTGGCTCATCGGCGGGCGCCGGCTGGTCTCGATCGCCGGAGCGCACGGAAAGACGACGTCCACGGGCATGGTGGTCACCGCGCTGCAGACGCTGGGGGAGGACCCCGCCTTCGTCAACGGCGGCGTGATCGCTCAGCTGGGCGTCTCCAGCGGCAGCGGTGCGGATGAGCTCTTCGTGATCGAGGCTGACGAATCCGACGGCACATTCCTGCTCTACGACACCTCCGTGGCCCTCATCACGAACGTCGATCCCGACCACCTCGACCACTATGGTTCCCGCGCTGCCTTCGACGACGCGTTCGTGCGCTTCGCGGATGAGGCTCGCGAGGCCGTCGTGATCTCCTCGGATGACCCTGGAGCGGTCGCCGTGCGTGCGCGCGTGAGCCACCCACGGATCCTGACGTTCGGATTCGCCGACGACGCGGACTTCCGCATCTCCGACATAGACACGACGCAGGGCGTGGCGTTCACCATCACCCACGCCGGCGAGACCGTACCGGTGCGCCTGGCGGTCACCGGCGCCCACAACGCCATCAACGCCACGGGCGCCGTCGCCGTCCTCGTGGCGCTGGGGCAGGGGTTCGCCGGCGCGGCACACGCGATGGAGGGATTCCAGGGAACAGCGCGTCGCTTCGAGCTGCACGACACCGTGCGCGGGGTTCGCGTCTTCGACGACTACGCACACCACCCGACCGAGGTGGATGCCGCACTCGCCGGCGCCCGCACCGTGGTGGGATCCGGACGGGTCATCGCTCTGCACCAGCCGCACACCTACAGCCGCACCCAGCTGATGTTCGCCGAGTTCGCCGACGTGCTGGAGAGCCGCGCCGACCTGACCGTCGTGCTGGACGTGTACGGCGCGCGCGAGGACCCCGTACCCGGGGTGACCGGCGCGCTCGTCAGCGACGCCTTCCACGATCCCGCACACGTGCACTACGAGCCGGACTGGCAGCGCGCCGCGGATTACATCGGCGAGATCGCGCGCGAGGACGACATCGTCGTGACCCTCGGCTGCGGCAACGTCAACCTGATCATTCCGCAGGTGCTGGAGTCCCTCGCCCGGAACACGGACTGAGCGTGCGTCGACCGCAGCAGCCGCCGAGACCGCCGCGTCGCGAGCCGGAGCGCCCCACCGCGCCCGACGACGACGAGGCGGTCGTGGTGGCGGTGCGGTCGCCGGCCGACGTGTCCGCAAGCCCGGACGACGTGGACACCGCCGTCGATTACGAGGACGTGCGGCGGTGGGTGAGTCTCGATGATGGGGCCCCCATTCCGCACGAGTCCTCGACGCCGCCTGCCGCTGATGAACAGGTGACACAGGAGCTGGACGATCTGGCGTCTGACGAGCTCACGGGTTTCGGCACCGGGGCTGCGCGTCGCTTCGGGCAGGCCCCGGTGATCGAGATCGACGCCGCTCGGCCGGAGGCGGTGGAGGCCGAGACCGACGAGCAGCCTCGGGGCCGGTTCGGCCGCCGCCGCGCGCGGCGCCTGGCGTCGGATGAATCCTCCGACGACGCGGGCGGAGGTCGCTGGCGTGATGTCTGGCGTGCCACGCGGGCGCGCCGCCGCGCCCTGCGCACGGAGATGCGTCGGTTCACGGTACGTAGCCGGCGACGCCGTCTCGCGTGGATCATCTCGCTCGCGGTCCTGGTCGTGGTGGCCGGCGGGTCGTACGCCGCGGCGTACAGCCCGCTGTTCGCTATCCAGAAGGTGACCGTCGTCGGAGCCAGCGCGGTGGATCCCGCTGCGCTGGAGCAGTCGCTGCAGTCCCAGCTCGGCCGTCCCCTCGCCGCGATCGACACCAGCGAGGTGAAGGCCGCGCTGGTCGGCTTCCCGATGGTGGAGACCTACTCCATCGAAGCCCGCCCCCCGCACGAGATGGTGCTGCGAATCGTGGAGCGGACGCCGGTGGGCGTCATCGCCTCCGATGCGGGGTTCACTCTGGTGGATGCCGCCGGTGTCGCGCTGTCGACGACGCCAGAAGTCCCGGTGGGTCAGCCCGTGATCTCCGCAACCGGGGGCGCCGGCTCAGACGCGTTCATCGCGGCCGGCCTCGTGATCCGCTCGCTGCCGGACACGATCCGACCGGCGGTCACCGCCGTATCTGCGACCACCGCGCAGGATGTCACCCTCACCCTTGCTGACTCCGGTGTGACCGTGATCTGGGGCAGCAGCGAGAAGTCGGTCGAGAAGGCGCAGGTGCTGGCCGCGGCCATGATCGCGAGTCCGCCGGGCCCGGTGTCGACCTACGACGTCTCCACGCCCAGCGCCGTCGTGGTGCGCTGACCTCTCCGACACGGCTCGCGTCAGCGCGTGTCGCCGGCGTTCTGGCCGACACACGGCGTGGCATCGCGGCAACACGGGTGTCGGGCGCATACCGTCAGGACTGGTAAATGTATACCCAGCAACACTTTAACCTTCTACCTGAGGGTGAAGGTTTAACCCAGGGTTCACACGACACGGAGGCCGGCATGAGCCAGAACCAGAACTACCTCGCCGTGATCAAGGTCGTCGGCGTCGGCGGTGGTGGCGTCAACGCCGTCAACCGCATGATCGACCTCGGCCTGCGCGGCGTGGAGTTCATCGCGGTCAACACAGACGCACAGGCGCTGCTGATGAGCGATGCCGACGTCAAGCTGGACGTGGGGCGCGAGCTCACCCGCGGCCTGGGTGCCGGTGCCGACCCCGAGGTGGGCCGTCGCGCCGCCGAGGACCACTCCGATGAGATCGAAGAGGCCCTGCGCGGCGCCGACATGGTCTTCGTGACCGCCGGTGAGGGTGGTGGCACCGGTACCGGTGGCGCACCCGTCGTCGCCAAGATCGCGAAGTCGATCGGTGCCCTGACCGTCGGTGTGGTCACGAAGCCGTTCTCGTTCGAGGGGCGTCGTCGCCAGCAGCAGGCCGAGCAGGGCGTCGCGCGCCTCAAGGAGGAGGTGGACACCCTCATCGTGGTGCCCAACGACCGCCTCCTGGAGATCAGCGACCGCGGCATCTCGATGATCGAGGCCTTCGCCACGGCAGACCAGGCGCTCCTTGCCGGTGTGCAGGGCATCACGGACCTCATCACCACGCCGGGTCTCATCAACGTCGACTTCGCCGACGTCAAGAGCGTCATGCAGGGCGCTGGCTCCGCCCTCATGGGAATCGGATCCGCTCGCGGTGCCGACCGCGCCATCAAGGCCGCCGAGCTCGCGGTGGAGTCGCCTCTGCTGGAGGCATCGATCGAAGGTGCTCACGGCGTGCTGCTGTCCATCCAAGGTGGCTCGAACCTCGGAATCTTCGAGATCAACGATGCAGCGCAGCTGGTCAAGGAGGCCGCGCACCCCGAGGCCAACATCATCTTCGGAACGGTCATCGACGACACTCTCGGCGACGAGGTGCGCGTCACGGTGATCGCGGCCGGCTTCGATGCCGGCGAGCCCACGCCTCGCCTCGAGCCGACGGTCGCGCAGCGTCCGGCGGCGGAGGAGGAGAAGGCTCCGGCCGCGGAGGAGAAGAAGGCTCCGGCTGAGTCGGCACCCGCAGCGGCGACCACGGCGCCGGCAGCTCCTGTCCTGCCCGACCTCGGCGGCTTCGACTCGGCGTTCGACGACAGCGACATCGACATCCCCGACTTCCTCAAGTGAGCACGCTGCAGTCACGACTCGCGGACGTCGATCGGCAGATCGTCGCCGCGATTCGTGACGCCGGTCGGCAGGAATCGGAGGTCACCCGGATCGTGGTGACCAAGTTCCATCCGGCCGCTCTCGTTCGTGACCTTGCGGGACTCGGCGTTCGTGACGTGGGGGAGAACCGCCAGCAGGAGCTCACCGCAAAACGGGACGAGGTCGCGGATCTCAGCGATCTGCGCTGGCACTTCATCGGACAGGCGCAGACGAACAAGGCACGCCAGGTGCGCGCTGCGTCGTGCGTCGTTCACTCCGTGGATCGCCCCCGTCTCGCGGACGCGCTCCATGCCGCCGCCCCTGTCGAAGATGACGTGCTGGACGTGCTGGTCCAGGTGAATCTCACCGACGATCCCGGTCGGGGTGGCGTCGCGCCAGCGGAGCTGGATGCTCTCACGGAGCACCTGCTCACCCTCGACTCGCTGCGCCTGCGCGGCATCATGGCGGTTGCGCCGCTCGATGAAGCACCAGCCTCCGCCTTCACCCGCCTCGCCGGGTACGCGGAGCGGGTTCGCGCGATCGAGCCGACGGCGAACTGGATCTCCGCTGGGATGAGTCACGACTTCGCCGAGGCCATCGCCTGCGGCGCGACACACCTGCGGATCGGTTCCGCAATCACGGGCGAGCGACCCGCCCGGGGATAACCTGCAACAAGACGAGCACAATCACGGAGGACGCGATGTCGAACCCGCTCAAGAAGACGATGGTCTACCTCGGTCTTGCCGACGAGGAAGAAGTCTACGAGGCGCCCGCAGCGGAGGCGCCCGCGCGTCAGCAGCGTCCGCGTGAGGTCGTCCGGGAGGAAACCGTGGAAGAGTCAGGCGTCACCGCACCCGTCACTCCGCTTCGTCGTCCGGCCGTGGTGCGCCAGCCCGCTGCCGGTCCGGTCAGCGAGATCCTGACCGTGCACCCCAAGGCCTACAAGGATGTGCAGGGAATCGCCGAGAGCTTCCGCGACGGCGTCCCGGTCATCATGAACCTGTCGCAGATGTCCGATGCCGAGGCTCGTCGTCTCATCGACTTCGCCAGCGGCCTGGCCAGCGGTCTGTACGGGCGCATTGAGCGCGTGACCAACAAGGTCTTCCTGCTCTCCCCGGAGAACATCGCGATCTCGGGCGACGGCGGCATCGCGCATGCCGACGCCGACGCCTTCTCGCAGTCCTGAGCTCGTAGTGGGTTTCGCGGTCTCTCTCATCGCGAAGATCATCGTCTTCGCCTTGAATCTGTACCTGCTGGCGCTGCTCGCGCGCATCGTGCTGGATCTCATCCCGAGCTTCAACCGGGAATGGCGTCCGCAAGGGTTCGGGCTCGTGCTGGCGGAGATCGTCTATACGATCACCGATCCGCCGCTGAAGTTCTTCCGTCGATTCATTCCGCCGCTGCGTCTGGGCCCCGTCGCCATCGACCTCTCCTTCACCGTCACCTTCATCCTCTGCCTGGTGCTGATCACCTTCGTCGGCGTGCTCGGGGATGTCTTGGCTGGTTGACGGGTGAGGGAGCTATGCTGAATTCTCGGAGCGAGCGTCCGATGGATTCGCACCTGGACCTTGACCTTCCTGAAGCGAAAGAGGAGCCATCATGGCATTGACCCCGGATGACGTCGTCACCAAGCAGTTCCAGCACGTCCGGTTCAAAGAGGGCTTCGACCCGGACGAGGTCGACGACTTCCTCGACGAGATCGTCGTCGAGTGGCGCAAGACCATCGAGGAGAACACCGAGCTCAAGGCGAAGCTCGCCCAGTACGAGTCCGGTGAGCTCGCTTCTGCCGCTCCGGCAGAGCCCGCGCCCGTCGCCGCCGCTCCCGTGGTGGAGGAGCCGGCGCCCGTCGTCGAGCCGACCCCCGAGCCCGCGCCCGTCGAGGCGCCTGCTGCCGCTCAGCCCGCCGCGGCCAGCGCCGGCATCATCGAGCTCGCGCAGCGTCTGCACGACGAGCACGTCGCCGAGGGCAAGGCCCAGCGCGACCAGCTCATCTCGGACGCGCAGGCACAGGCCGCGAAGATCGTCGCGGATGCCGAGGAGAAGAGCCGCCAGGAGATCGCGCGCCTCAATGAGGAGAGCAAGACCCTGGAAGGCCGTATCACCGAGCTCCGCGGATTTGAGCGCGACTACCGCTCCAACCTGCGCAAGTACATCGAGGGCCAGCTGAAGGACCTCGACACCTCCGGCAGCGCTTCCGGCACCACGCCGGTGTCCGCCGTCGGCCTCTGATTCTGAACGGATGACCGTCAGGAAGCCACTTCCTCGGGCGGCGGCCAGTGCCATCATCGCGAGTATCGCGCTGGTGGCCCTGGCCGCTGACCAGTTCACCAAGCACCTCGTCCTGCAGAACCTGCAGGAGGGGGTGTGGGTCAACGTCATCGGAGAGTTCCTTCGTTTCACGCTGACCTTCAACCCTGGCGCGGCGTTCTCGATGGGCGAGGGCGTCACCTGGATCTTCTCCCTCGCACTCGCAGGCGTTGCCATCGCGATCGTCGTGCTGATGCTCACCCGCGTGAAATCCCGTCTCTGGGCCGTGGTCCTCGGTGCTCTGCTCGGCGGTGTGCTGGGCAACCTCACCGACCGCCTGTTCCGCGCGCCCGGTTTCCTCGTGGGGCATGTGGTCGACTTCATCAACACGCCATGGATGATGCCGGCCATCTACAACGTGGCCGACATGTTCATCGTCACGAGCATGATCTCGATCGCCATCATCGTGCTGGTCGGCATCCGCATGGACGGGTCCCGCGAGGCCAAGGTGGAAGCGACATCCGCGACCGCGGAGGTTGCCGCTGCTGGGGTGGTGCTCGGAGCGATCGACGACGAGGATCGCTATGAGAGTCGACGCGAGCGCCGTGACCGCCTGGCCGCGCAGTCGTCATCGGAAGGGAGCACGCAGGACATGACGAATCACCGTCGCGAAGAGGCCGCAGCCGAAGCCCTGGCCGAGACGCAGGCCGCTGTCGCCCAGGAGCTGTCGGACGCCGACGCTCAGGACGTGGATGCTGCGGACGCCGCGGCAGAGCGCGCCCCCGAGAACCCGGACACCCTTCCGGCCCGCCACGACGCGTGAGTGTGGAGTCACGCTCGTTCGTCATCGACGGCCAGGACGCGGGGTCACGCGTCGACGCGGTGCTGGCACGTTTGATCGACGTGTCTCGCACGTTCGCTGCGGAGATAGCCGAATCCGGCGGTGTGTTCCAGAACGGTCGTCCGGTTGGGAAATCGGATCGCGTCCTCGATGGCGCTCGCCTCGACGTCGCCTGGGAGCCGAAGCGCGACCTGGAGGTCGTGCCAACGGCAGTTCCGGAGCTGGGGATCATCCACGACGATGACGACATCGTCGTGGTGGACAAACCCGCCGGCGTGGCCGCGCACCCTTCGCTGGGGTGGGATGGGCCGACGGTTGTGGGGGCGCTGGCCGCTGCCGGCTTCCGCATCGCCACGTCCGGCGCGGCGGAGCGCCAGGGCGTTGTCCACCGTCTCGACGCCGGAACCAGCGGGCTGATGGTCGTCGCCAAATCGGAGCGCGCCTACACGCTGCTGAAGCGCGCTTTCAAGGACCGCACGGTCGAGAAGATCTACCACGCCATCGCGCAGGGATACCTCGACCCGCTCGCGGGAACCATCGACGCTCCGATCGGTCGGCACCCCGCCCACTCCTGGAAGTTCGCGGTTCGCCCGGAGGGCAAGGACTCCGTCACGCACTACGAGACGCTTGAGGCGTTCGTCGGCGCTTCGCTGTTGGAGATCCACTTGGAGACCGGGCGCACGCACCAGATCCGCGTCCACCTGGCGGCGATGAAGCACCCGCTCGTCGGGGATCCGCTGTACGGCGGCGATCCGAAGCTCGCCACGCGGCTCGGCCTCACCCGGCAGTGGCTGCACGCGCATCGCCTGGCGTTCGAGCACCCGGGCAGCGGTGAGTGGGTCACGTTCGAATCGCCGTATCCCGCGGATCTGCAGCACGCACTGGACGTCCTCGCCACCTCCTGATGTCGCCGCGCGCACCGCCCGGCCCGACCTCTGATGTCGGTGGTGACGGGTAGGCTCGGAGGGTGACAAGCGACTCCTTCGTGCACCTCCACGTCCACAGCGAATACTCCATGCTGGACGGGGCGGCGCGCCTCGGTGCGATGGTCGCGGAAGCCGAGAAACAGGGCATGCCGGCCATCGCCGTCACCGACCACGGCAACACTTTCGGAGCCTTCGAGTTCTACAAGACGGCGAAGGCCGGCGGTGTGAAGCCGATCATCGGCATCGAGGCGTACGTCACTCCGGGCACGCACCGCAGCGATAAGACGCGAATCCGCTGGGGTACCGCCGACCAGCAGTCCGACGACGTGTCCGGATCGGGTGCATACACGCACATGACGATCTGGGCAGAGAACAACACCGGTATGCACAATCTCTTCCGGTTGAGCTCGCTGGCCAGCATCGAGGGTTACTACTTCAAGCCCCGCATGGATCGGGACCTGCTGAACACGTACCACGACGGTCTCATCGCCACGACGGGATGCCCATCAGGCGAGATCCAGACCCGACTCCGACTCGGCCAGTACAAGGAGGCGCGAGCGGCAGCGGCGGAGTTCCAGGACCTGTTCGGCAAGGAGAACTACTTCGCCGAGATCATGGATCACGGACTCGACATCGAGCGCCGGATCATGGGCGATCTGTTGAAGATCGCGAAGGATCTCAGCATTCCCCTCGTCGGCACCAACGACCTGCACTACACGCACCAGCACGACGCCGATGCCCACGCCGCTCTGCTGTGCGTGCAGTCCGGCTCCACGCTGGATGACCCGAAGCGGTTCAAGTTCGACGGTGACGGCTACTACCTCAAGTCCGCGGCCGAGATGCGCGACCTCTTCCGCGATTACCCGCAGGCGGTCGAGAGCACGCTGCTCATCGCCGAGCGCTGCAACGTGGAGTTCGACACCGAGGCGAACTACATGCCCCGCTTCCCGGTTCCCGAGGGGGAGACCGAGGAGAGCTGGTTCATCAAGGAAGTCGAGAAGGGGCTGCACTACCGCTACCCGAACGGCATCCCCGATGACGTGCGCAAGCAGGCTGACTACGAGGTCGGCATCATCACCCAGATGAAGTTCCCCGGATACTTCCTCGTGGTCGCCGACTTCATCAACTGGGCCAAGGACAACGGCATCCGCGTCGGGCCGGGGCGTGGTTCCGGAGCAGGCTCCATGGCCGCGTACGCCATGCGCATCACGGACCTGGACCCCCTGCCGCACGGTCTCATCTTCGAGCGATTCCTCAATCCGGATCGTGTGTCGATGCCCGACTTCGACGTCGACTTCGATGACCGTCGCCGCACCGAGGTGATCAACTACGTCACCGAGAAGTACGGCGATGCCCGCGTGGCGCAGATCGTCACCTACGGCACGATCAAGGCCAAGCAGGCGCTGAAGGACGCCGGCCGGGTGCTGGGCTTCCCGTTCAGCATGGGGGAGAAGCTCACCAAGGCGATGCCGCCGGCGGTGATGGGCAAGGACATGCCGCTCACCGGCATGTATGACCCAGAACACCCCCGCTTCAAGGAGGCGAGCGAGTTCCGCGCAGTCGTCGACAGCGATCCGGACGCCAAGACCGTGTTCGACACGGCGCTCGGGATCGAGAACCTCAAGCGCCAGTGGGGTGTGCACGCTGCCGGCGTGATCATGTCGTCGGACCCCCTGATCGACATCATCCCGATCATGAAGCGCGAGCAGGACGGCCAGATCGTCACGCAGTTCGACTACCCGGCGTGTGAGTCCCTCGGCCTGATCAAGATGGACTTCCTCGGGCTGCGAAACCTCACGATCATCTCCGACGCGCTCGACAACATCACGGCCAACCGCGGTGAGACTCTCGATCTGGAACAGCTGCCGCTGGATGACCAGCCCTCCTACGATCTGCTGGCGCGCGGTGACACCCTGGGGGTGTTCCAGCTCGATGGTGGTCCGATGCGATCACTGCTGCGCCTGATGAAGCCGGACAACTTCGAAGACGTCTCCGCCGTGATCGCGCTGTACCGGCCGGGCCCGATGGGCGCCAACTCCCACACGAACTACGCCCTGCGCAAGAACGGCCTGCAGCCGGTGACTCCGATCCATCCGGAGCTGGAGGAACCGCTGCGGGACATCCTGGACATCAGCTACGGCCTGATCATCTACCAGGAGCAGGTCATGGCCATCGCCCAGCGCGTGGCCGGCTTCTCGCTCGGACAAGCAGACATCCTCCGTCGAGCGATGGGCAAGAAGAAGAAGTCGGAGCTGGACAAGCAGTACGAGGGCTTCCACGACGGCATGATCGAGCGCGGCTTCGGCGAGGCAGCCATCAAGTCGCTCTGGGACATCCTGCTGCCCTTCTCTGACTACGCCTTCAACAAAGCGCACTCCGCCGCCTATGGTCTGGTGTCGTACTGGACGGCATATCTCAAGGCGCACTATCCCGCCGAGTACATGGCCGCACTGCTCACCAGCGTCGGCGACTCCAAGGACAAGATGGCGCTGTACCTGAACGAGTGCCGCCGCATGGGCATCAAGGTGCTGCCGCCGGACGTGTCGCAGTCCATCAAGTACTTCGCCGCCGTCGGTGAAGACATCCGCTTCGGACTCGGCGCGGTGCGCAACGTCGGATCCAATGTGGTGGACGGCATCGTCGAGGCACGAGCCGAGGGGCCGTACCTCTCGTTCCACGAATTCCTCAAGCGCGTGCCCGCCCACGTCGCGAACAAGCGCACCGTGGAATCGCTCATCAAGGCCGGCGCCTTCGACTCCATGGGTGACACGCGTCGTGCGCTCATGGAGATCCACGAGGACGCGGTCGATGCCGCGGTGGGCGATAAGCGCAAAGCCGCCACCGGTGCTATCGGCTTCGACTTTGACAGCCTGCTCGGCGAGGACGAGACCTCCACCACGTCCTTCGTTCCGGATCGGCCGGAGTGGACGAAGAAGGACAAGCTGGCGTTCGAGCGTGAGATGCTCGGCCTCTACGTCTCCGACCACCCGCTTGCCGGCCTGGAAATGGCACTCGCCAAGCATGCGTCGACCGGCATCGAGAACCTGCTCAGCAGCGAAGAGATCAACGACGGAGATCAGGTCACCGTGGCCGGTCTCGTCACCAGCGTGCAGCACCGCGTGGCCAAGGCCAGCGGAAACCCGTACGGCATGATCACGGTGGAGGACTTCTCCGGTGAGATCACCGTCATGTTCATGGGCAAGACGTATCTGGAGTTCCAGCACGCGCTGCAGCCCGACTCGATCCTCGCGGTCCGCGGTCGTGTCTCCCGTCGCGACGACGGCATGAACATTCATGCGCAGTCGGCGATGACCCCCGACGTCGGCTCGCTGGATGCCAGCACGGAGCTCACGCTGGTGCTCTCGGAAGCGCGGGCCACGGAGCGCGCGATGGTGGAGCTCGCCGAGATCCTGCGGCGAAACGCGGGGGACACGGACGTCATTCTCAAGATGCACCGTGGCCGCAGCGCCAAGGTGTTCGACCTGCCATACTCCGTCGGTCTCACCGCAGAGCTGTTCGGCGAACTGAAGTCACTGCTCGGCCCGCAGTGCCTGGGGTGATCCCACGATGACCGAGTCCTCCGAGGCGGAGTTCCGCAACCCCTATGCGCCCCTGCCGCAATCAACACCGGCAGACCCGTCCGCGCCGACAGACGCATCTGTGCCGCGCCCGTCAGCCAACGCAGACACCGGGGCAGGCGAACGGTCGAGTACACGACGCGACGCTTCGTCGGCACGAGCCGATCAGCCGAGCCCGCGGCGGCGGGCCAGATCGCTGACACGGCGCGAGGAAGCGGAACCGCAACGGGCGGGTACGTCGAGCGGCGGATTGCCCGGGGGCGCGGAGGCCACGGCCACAGCCCTGCCCGGCGACCCCTGGCAGGACCTCGTCGCGCTCGGTGGCGCGGCTCCGGCCGTGACACGGCAGCCGCTGTGGGTCGGCGTGTTCACGCTTCGCGAGGTGCTCATCGTGATCCTCGGCCTCGCTCAGCTCGCGGCCGGATTCATCTCCGTCTCGCCCGGGGCCTATCACCCCGTCGTCGCGCTCGCGGCGCTGTGGGTCATGATCATCGCGATCCCCGCAATCGCCGTCATCGTCGCCGTCGTGCGTCGTTGCTGGGCGCCGCACCTGCGGGTCGGCATGTTCAGTGTCGATGCGTTCATCGCGGCCGCCTCGGTGAGCGCGCTGCTCGGGTGGCTCAACGTGATGGCGCTCGGCGCGGTCGCCTGGTTCGGCTGCCTGCTCGCTGTCGGATTCGTGGTGGTCGGCCTGGCAGGATCCCTCATTCCCGGACTTCGAGAAGACTTCACCTCTCGCCCCGCTGCCCTGGCTCATCCATCGGACCGACCCCTGCACCCACGGGCAGGGGAGAGGGCCATCGCCGCAACCGATGCCGTGCTGATCAGCGCGGCGGACGCGGTGCGCTCCGCCGTGCGGCCGGTGCGTGCTGCGACGATGTTCCCTGCCGCTGGCCCCTTCCGTCACCCGGTGCCGCGAGTGAGCGGAACCGCTGAACGTGAGACGTCCGCCGCGACGATCGACGATGCAACGGAGGTCGGTCACGGTCTCGTTCCTGCCTTCGGCTCCGCGTCGGCCGATGACGCCCGTCGCGAGGACGCACCGCACGACGTGGATAGCATGGGAGCGGTCGCCTCGACCGCCGAATCTCCGGTGGATGCCCTCGCACCAGCTGCGGGCGCTGATCCGGAACCGGCGGCCGATGATGACCGGGCGGGAAGCGGATCCGAAACGCCGGCACACCGGGGATTCTGGATTCTGGTTCCCGAGGTGCGCATTGCGGTCGACCCCCTGGGCCGGCCCATGTTCCCCGTGGAGCCGTCCGCCTGGACCCTCGCCCTCGAAGATCGCGGGGACCGCCTGCTGGTCCGCTCCACGGACGGGCGGGTGGGTTTCCTCACCAACCTGACCGGAGTGATCAGAAACTGATGCGCACCATCGACCTGCGCGGGCAGCAGCTCTCGCCCGCAGAACTTCTCGCCATCGTCCCTCGAGGCGCCGACGCGCACGCGAACGCACAGGTCGTCGCGGCGGAGATCGTCGCCGATGTGCGAGCGCGTGGCGAGGAGGCACTGCGCGAGCAGGCTGCTCGCTTCGACGGTGCCGAAGGACACGCGATCCGGGTGCCGCGCGAGCAGCTGGAGGAGGCCCTCGCGAGCGTCGACCCCGCCGTGCGGGCGGCACTCGAAGAGTCCATTCGGCGGGTTCGACTGGCCTCTGCGGCACAGGTTCCGCAGCCGCAGGTCACGCAGCTCGCCGAAGGAGCTCGCGTCACGCAACGCTGGCAGCCGGTCAACCGTGTCGGTGTCTACGTCCCCGGCGGGAAGGCGGCCCTGTCGTCCAGCGTCGTCATGAACGTGGTCCCCGCGCAGATCGCCGGTGTCGCCTCGGTCGCGCTGGCATCACCGCCGCAGCGCGACTACAACGGCCGAGTCCACCCGACGATCCTGGCCGCGGCCGCGCTCCTCGGCATCGACGAGGTGTATGCGATCGGCGGCGCCGGTGCCATCGGCGCCCTCGCTCACGGCGTTGCCTCCCTCGGCCTGGACCCCGTCGATGTGGTGACGGGGCCCGGCAACAACTTCGTCGCGGCAGCCAAGCGCGTGGTCTCCGGCACGGTCGGCATCGACGCGGAGGCCGGCGCCACCGAGATCCTCGTGGTTGCCGACGATTCTGCCGACGCCGCCCTGGTCGCCGCAGACCTGGTGAGCCAGGCCGAGCACGACGAGCAGGCCGGTGCCGTGCTGGTCACCGATTCGCCAGCCCTCGCAGACGCCGTGGCGGCTGCCATCGACGTCCGTGTCGGCGAGACGAAGCACGCGACCCGCGTCCGCGCCGCCCTCGCCGGTCCGCAGTCGGCGATCGTCCTGGTCGACTCGCCACAAGCAGCGCGGGACGTCAGCAACGCGTACGGACCTGAGCACCTCGAGCTGCACATCCGTGGAGCTGCGGAGGCAGCCGCGGGCTACACCAACGCGGGTGCCCTCTTCATCGGTCCGTCCTCGCCCGTGAGCCTGGGGGATTACCTCGCCGGCTCGAACCACGTGCTGCCGACCGCGGGTTCGTCGCGATTCGCCGCGGGCCTCGGTGCGCACACCTTCCTGCGGCCGCAGCAGATCATCGAGTACTCCCGTGATGCTCTGGAGGCGGTGCACTCGGAGATCGTCGCCCTGGCGAACGCCGAGGATCTACCGGCCCACGGCGAGGCGGTCACCGCGCGCTTCGCCTGACACACGGATCCTGGCAGTTCCATGCGCGCCGTCCCTGCTGGGACGGCGCGCATGCGCGTGTGCCGTATCCTGTGGAGGCCATGCATTGCCCGTTCTGCCGCCATTCCGATTCCCGTGTGATCGACTCGCGTACCAGCGATGACGGTCTCTCGATCCGCCGTCGTCGCCAGTGTCCGGAGTGCGGAGGCCGCTTCTCCACTCTGGAGACCGCCAGCCTCGGCGTGATCAAACGCTCCGGCGCCATCGAGCCGTTCAGTCGTGACAAGGTCGTGTCCGGTGTACGCAAGGCCTGCCAGGGGCGTCCCGTCACCGACGCCGATCTCGCACTCCTTGCTCAGCGCGTCGAGGAATCCGTGCGCCAGACCGGGCAGAGCCAGATCGACGCGAACGAGATCGGTCTGTCCATCCTCCAGCCGCTCCGCGAGCTCGACGAGGTGGCCTACCTCCGCTTCGCCAGCGTCTACCAAGCATTCGAGTCTCTCGAGGATTTCGAAGCGGCCATCACGGATCTGCGAGCCGACCACCGTCAACCAGCCCGCGCCGCCGACTGACCGAGTTCCCGTGGCGGGGGAGCGGTACTGCTGCCCGGTACTCTGGAACACGATGTATGCCTTCGTCTTCCGTGTGCTCTTCTCGAAAATCGACCCCGAGACGGTGCACCATCTCGTCGTCTGGGTCATTCGCCTGATTGGCGTGCCGCCGTTCTCCTGGATCGCTCGGGCCCTCACCCGCCCCGCCGCGTCGATCCGGACGAAGGCCGTCGGCCTATGGTTCCCGTCCCCGTTCGGCATGGCTGCGGGCTTCGACAAGGACGTGCGGATGGTGCGGGGACTCGCCGCGCTCGGCTTCGGCCACGTCGAAGTGGGAACGGTCACCGCGATCCCGCAGGACGGCAACCCGCGACCGCGCCTGTTCCGCCTGATCCCGGACCGCGCGATCGTGAACCGGATGGGCTTCAACAACCGCGGTGCTGAAGCTGCCGCGGTCCAGCTCGCGAAGCTGCGCCGGAACGCCCCCGACATCGTGATCGGCGCCAACATCGGCAAGAGCCGCGTGGTTGAGGTCGAAGACGCCACCGCCGACTACGTTCGCAGCGCGAGCCTCGTCGCACCTCTTGCCGACTACCTCGCCGTCAACGTGTCCTCGCCCAACACTCCGGGCCTCCGCGGGCTTCAAGCCGTCGAGACGCTCGCGCCCCTGCTGCAAGCGGTCCGCGAAGCCGCCGGCGAGACTCCCGTCCTGGTGAAGATCGCCCCGGATCTCAGCGACGAGGAGATCACCGGGATCGCCCAGCTCGCCGTGCGCGAGGGGCTGGCCGGCATCATCGCCACGAATACGACGATCTCCCGCGAGGGGCTGCGCACCGATCCCGCGGTGGTCGAGGCCGCGGGTGCGGGTGGGCTGTCCGGTGCGCCGCTCAAGGCGCGCTCGCTGGAGGTGTTGCAGACGGTGCGATCGGCCGTCCCCGAGGACTTCTGCGTGATCTCCGTCGGCGGCATCGAGACGGGTGCCGATGCGCAGGCGCGACTGGACGCCGGTGCCACGCTCGTACAGGGCTACAGCGGCTTCATCTTCGAGGGGCCGTTCTGGGCACGCAAACTCAACCGGGCACTCGCGGCTCGCTGACGGAATGACGAATGGCCCCGATCCGCGGATCGGGGCCATTCTCGTGTCGTGGGTTACGCGGGGTACTGACCGCGCTTCGCCTGCGGTTTCGGCAGACGGATGAAACGCATCTGCATGGACCGCATGGCGGAATACCAGCCGAGACCACGCTCGAGGCGGTCGGCGCCGTACTTCGCTGTGAGCTTCTTCTTCACGTTGCGGGCCAGGATCAGCATGTCGCCGATCATGAGCAGCACGTAGACGAAGAGCACCATGAACGCGATGTAGTAGACCTCGGTCACCGGGATCATGGAGGTCAGCAGCACCAGGATCATGATCGGCATCACGAACTCGCCGAGGTGGAATCCGGCATCCACGTAGTCACGCGCCCAGCGCTTCTGCGGGCCCTTGTCACGCGCCGGGAGGTATTTCTCCTCGCCGTTGGCCATGCCGTCGCGGGCGCGGTTGCGCTGTTCGTTGAGGCGGGAACGCGCTGCGGCCTTGGCCTCCTTGGTGTCCGGTGCCAGCGGGCGGCGGCGGGCGGCCTCCTGCTCGGCGCGGGACGGCGTCGCGCGCCCCTTGCCGACGGCGGGCGTCGCTGCCTCGTCAGGGGTGGGAGTTTCGGCTTTCTGCGCCACGGATGACCTCTCGTCGTCGTCGGGAACCCTTCTAAGATTACCCGCATGACCTCTGAGCAGCATCCGCACCCAGAAACGCTGTCCGACTCCGATTCCGCCATCCTCGCCGCAGCGCGCGCGGGGGTGCCCGCGGCGCTCGCCGATCTCGGTGGGCTGGTCCGGATTCCCTCCATCGCGTGGCCCGCCTTCGACCAGACGCAACTGCAGCGCAGCGCCGAGGCCGTTGCCGCACTCGCGGAGGGAACGGGCGTGTTCGATTCGGTTCGCGTCACGACGGCGGCGATCCCGGGCACCGACGAGCACGGTCAGCCGGCGGTGCTGGCGACGCGCGCAGCGCGCAATGGCAAGCCGACGATCCTGCTCTACGCCCACCACGACGTGCAGCCTCCGGGAGATGAGGCGCTGTGGGACACCCCGCCGTTCGAGCCCACCGTGCGCGACGGTCGTCTGCACGGTCGCGGCGCTGCCGACGACAAGGCCGGAATCATGGCGCACATCGCGGCCATTCGAGCACTGGTGGAAGCGGCGGGAGAGGACTTCGACCTCGGCATCGCGATGTTCATCGAGGGCGAGGAGGAGTACGGCTCGCGCTCGTTCGCCCAGTTCCTGCAGGACAACGCCGATGCGCTGCGCGCTGACGTGATCGTGGTGGCCGATTCCGGAAACTGGGATTCACGCACCCCGGCGCTGACCGTCTCGTTGCGTGGCAACGCCCGCTTCACGCTGACTGTCCGCACGCTCGAGCACGCCTCGCACTCCGGCATGTTCGGGGGAGCGGTGCCCGACGCGATGCTTGCCACCATCAAGCTGCTCGCCACCCTGTGGGACGAGAACGGCGCGGTCGCGGTCGAGGGTCTCGCCGTCCGCGATGCCGAGACGCCGGAGTACTCCGAGGAGACGCTGCGCGACGAGGCAGGGCTCCTGCCGGGCGTGTCACCGATCGGCGAGGGCACGATCCTCAGCCGCATCTGGAACAAGCCGTCGGTCACCGTGACGGGCGTCGACTTCACCTCGGTCGCCAACGCGTCCAACACGATCTCGCCCGAGGTCACCGTGGTGATCTCCTCCCGCGTGGCCCCCGGGCAGCGCGCGCAGGATGCCTACGCCGCTCTCGAGGCGCACCTGCGTGCGCACGCCCCCTTCGGCGCCGAGCTCACGTTCAGCGACATCGACTGCGGTGACGGGTTCCTCGTCGATACCAGCGGGTACGCCGTCGACATCGCTCGCGGCGCGATGCACGACGGCTACGGCGCGGCTCCCGTGGACTTCGGCGTGGGCGGCTCGATCCCCTTCATCGCCGACCTCGTGCGCGACTTCCCCGACGCGCAGATCCTGGTGACCGGCGTCGAGGACCCGCACGCTCGTGCGCACAGCCCGAACGAGTCGCTGCACCTGGAGACCTTCGGCAACGCGATCGCCACCGAGGCGCTGCTGCTGAACCGTCTGAACGAACGCAGCGCCTGAATCGACCCGCAGTCGCGGACGCGACGGTAGAATCGACAGAGCCTGAACGCGGCGACACGCTTTGGAGGAACCATGACGGACACCACCCTGGACACGCAGGCGCCGGCGCACGGCGTCACCCTCACCACGGCGGCCTCCGCCAAGGTGAAGAGCCTGCTGGAGCAGGAGGGGCGCGACGACCTTCGTCTGCGCGTCGCTGTCCAGCCCGGCGGATGCTCCGGCCTGATCTACCAGCTCTACTTCGATGAGCGCTACCTCGAGGGCGACGAGACCGTGGACTTCGAGGGCGTCGAGGTCATCGTGGACAACATGTCGGTGCCCTACCTGGACGGTGCAGCCATCGACTTCAAGGACACGATCAGCGAGCAGGGATTCACGATCGACAACCCCAACGCGGCCGGCAGCTGCGCCTGTGGCGACAGCTTCCACTGATCCGCGCTTCTGAGATCGGCGCCGGCCCCGTACAGGGTCGGCGCCGATCGTCATTTCGTGCACGGGAGCGCGTTATCCGATCGTGACGGGATGGCCGATTCTGCGGGCGCACGGGGCCGACTCACGCGACGCGCCGGGGGAGCGCACGCCGATCCGCGCGAAACACGCCGACAGGATGTCGGCAAAACGGCGAACCGCTGGATGGATGGCCTGAACAGCGTGTGAGGTTGCTCTAGACTGAGAGTTGACTGATTAGCGATCCGAAAGGTGCATCGTGCCGTCCAAACGTCACCTCCGCTGGGCCGCCCTCCCCGTCGGGCTGGGCGCAGGCGCCCTCGTTCTTGCCGGCTGCACGCCGCAGGAGCTCAACGGCTTCCTGCCCGGCTTCATGGACGACAGCGGTAATGCGCTGCCTCCTGCCACCAACCACACCGAGATGGTGTCCGGTCTCTGGACCACCTCATGGATCGTCCTGCTCGTGGTCGGTGCGATCACGTGGGCGCTCATGCTCTTCGCCGCTGTGGCGTACCGCCGTCGCAAGGGCCAGACCGGCCTGCCGGTGCAGATGCGCTACAACATGCCGATGGAGATCTTCTACACGATCGTCCCGTTGATTCTGGTCGTCGGCTTCTTCTTCTTCACGGCACGCGACCAGGTCATCCTGGAGACGCAGTACGAAGACCCGGATGTCTCGGTCATCGCCACCGGGAAGCAGTGGGCCTGGGACTTCGAGTACCAGGGTGGGGCCGCCGATGGTTCGGACGATGTCTGGAGCATGGGCGTTCAGGCCCAGCCCGACAAGGACGGCAACGTCAACCAGGATGCGCTTCCCACGCTGTACCTCCCGGTCAACAAGACGGTGAAGATCCAGCTGGAGTCGCGCGATGTCGCCCACTCCTTCTGGATCATTGACTTCCTGTACAAGAAGGACCTTTACATCGGTCGCGACAACTTCTGGTCGTTCACGCCCACGCGTGAGGGAACGTACCAGGGCAAGTGCGCCGAGCTCTGCGGTGAGTACCACTCGATGATGCTGTTCAACGTGAAGGTCGTCAGCGACGCCGAGTACGAGGACTACCTCGCGACTCTGAAGGCGAAGGGCCAGACCGGCTCCATCCAGGACGAGTACGACCGCCTCTCCAACCTCCCCGGCACCGGGGCGCACTCCAGCGAGGAGGAACACTGACATGACGACGACCGTCGAGCCCACGCCGGCTGAGAGCGTCCGTCCCACCACGATGCCGCCTCGTCAGGCAGCACTGATGAGCAGCACCCGGGTGGAGCAGAAGGGCAACATCTTCGTCAAGTGGATCACGTCCACTGACCACAAGACGATCGGGTACATGTACCTCATCGCCTCGGTGATCTTCTTCCTCCTCGGCGGTGTGATGGCCCTCATCATCCGTGCCGAGCTGTTCGCTCCGGGTATGCAGATCGTGCCCACCAAGGAGCAGTACAACCAGCTCTTCACGATGCACGGCACGATCATGCTGCTGATGTTCGCGACGCCGCTGTTCGCGGGCTTCGCAAACGCGATCCTGCCGCTGCAGCTGGGAGCGCCCGATGTGGCCTTCCCCCGTCTGAACGCCTTCGCCCTGTGGCTGTTCCTGTTCGGTTCGATCATCGCGGTCGCCGGCTTCCTCACCCCGCAGGGTGCTGCCTCCTTCGGATGGTTCGCCTATCAGCCGCTCGCGAACGCTTCGTTCTCGCCCGGCGCCGGAGGAAACCTCTGGATGGTCGGCCTCGGTATGAGCGGTTTCGGCACCATCCTCGGTGCTGTGAACTTCATCACCACGATCATCACGATGCGCGCCCCGGGTATGACCATGTGGCGCATGTCGATCTTCTCGTGGAACACGCTGGTCACCAGCCTGCTGATCCTGATGGCGTTCCCAGTGCTGGCTGCGGCCATGTTCGCCGCTGCTGCGGACCGCATCCTCGGCTCTCACATCTACGACCCGGCCAACGGCGGCGTACTGCTCTGGCAGCACCTGTTCTGGTTCTTCGGCCACCCCGAGGTGTACATCATCGCGCTGCCGTTCTTCGGCATCGTCTCCGAGATCTTCCCGGTCTTCAGCCGCAAGCCGATCTTCGGGTACAAGACGCTGATCTACGCCACCATCGCGATCGCCGCGCTCTCCGTCGCTGTGTGGGCTCACCACATGTATGTGACGGGTGCCGTGCTGCTGCCGTTCTTCGCTCTGATGACCATGCTCATCGCGGTGCCGACGGGTGTGAAGATCTTCAACTGGATCGGAACGATGTGGCGAGGCTCGATCACCTTCGAGACACCCATGGTGTTCGCCCTCGGCTTCCTGGTCTCCTTCGTCTTCGGTGGTCTCACCGGTGTCATCCTGGCCTCGCCACCGCTGGACTTCGCGCTCAGTGACTCCTACTTCGTGGTGGCTCACTTCCACTACGTGGTGTTCGGAACCGTGGTGTTCGCCATGTTCGCCGGCTTCTACTTCTGGTGGCCCAAGTGGACCGGGCGCATGCTCAACGAGCGTCTCGGCTACGTCCACTTCTGGATGCTGTTCATCGGTTTCCACATGACGTTCCTCATCCAGCACTGGCTGGGTGTCGATGGCATGCCGCGACGCTACGCCGACTACTCGGACTTCGACGGCTGGACCTGGCAGAACCAGGTGTCCACCATCGGTGCCGTCATCCTCGGCGCTTCGATGATCCCGTTCTTCCTGAACGTCTGGATCACCGCTCGCAAGGCTCCGAAGGTCACTGTCAACGACCCGTGGGGCTACGGTGGATCGCTCGAGTGGGCGACGTCGTGCCCGCCCCCGCGTCACAACTTCACGTCGATCCCGCGCATCCGTTCGGAGCGTCCGGCATTCGATCTGAACCACCCCGAGGCGGCCGAGGGCTTCGTCCCCACGGCTACCGACGCGGTCACCGACGGAGAGGCGAAGTAACGTGCGATCCAACGTCAACCTCTGGTACATCCTCGGCGTCTTCTTCCTGGTCGTTGCCGGTACCTACACGGTCTGGAACGTCCTGGACCATGGCGGTGTGGAGTGGGTCGGCACTGTCGGTCTCCTCTTCGCGTTCTTCATGGCCGTGATGGTCGCCTGGTATCTCGGCCGCGTCGACAAGTCCACGGGTGGCCTGCTGCCCGAGGACTCGCTCACTGCCGATATCGATGACGGTGACCCGGAGCTCGGTGAGTTCAGCCCGTGGTCGTGGTGGCCGCTGGTCCTGGCTTCCTCTGCCGGTATCTTCATGGTCGGTCTCGCGGTGGGTCAGTTCCTGCTGCCCGTCGGCGTCGCGATCTTCGCGATCGCTATCGTCGGCTGGGTCTACGAGTACTACCGCGGTTACTTCGCTCGCTGAGCCGATAGCGACACGACAAAGGGCCGCCCTTCGGGGCGGCCCTTTGTCGTGTCGCTAGTTCCGCGCTCAGGAGGGCAGCGGAAGGATGAGCGAGGGCGAGTCGTTGCGGACGTTGCCGACGGCGGACCCGACGGGACGGATCTCGAACGTGTCGGACAGCTCGGGCGCCGCATCGTAGGCAGCTTGGAGCACATCGCGCTGGTAGTCGACGGTGGGATCCAGCCAGGCGTCGGCGTAGTCGATGTCGAGCACCACGGGCATGCGGTCGTGGATGTCGGCGAGCGGACCGGCGGATGCCCGCGTGAGGATGGTGAAGCTCAGCAGCCAGCGCGTCGGGTCGTCGTCGGCCTTGGACTTGTCACGCCACCACTCGTACAGTCCCGCGAAGAACAGGGGCTGATCGTCGGCGGGGTGGATGTAGTGGGGCTGCTTGCCGTCGGGCGTGGTGTGCCATTCGTAGTAGCCGCTGGCCGGGATGACAGCGCGGCGGTTCTCGAAGGCGCTGCGGAACATCGGCTTGTCTTCCAGTTCCTCGGAGCGGGCGTTGAACGCGCGCGCCCCCACGGAGGGATCCTTGGCCCAGGACGGGACCAGACCCCAGCGCGCGCTCTCCAGGCGGCGCGTGGGCGGCTCGGTCTTCACCGAATCCAGGACGATGGCCGCCTGCGCGGTGGGAGCCACATTCCAGGACGGCGTCGGGAGGCTTTCGGCCACGAGATCGACGCGGAGCACCGAGACGAGCTCGGATCCGACTTCAGCTACGACGAAACGTCCGCACATGCTCTCAGCCTACGGCCGGCCACCGACATCGCGCCCCATGGCCCGCGAGGCTTCCGTCTGTGGGTGAGAATCCGCGCAACGCGGCGATTGTCGCCCACAGATGCAAGTCTCGCGGTGATGGGGTGAGTCAGGAGATGATGCCGTGTTCGCGCACCTGCTGGAGCAGACCCGCGCCGTCGGACGCGCTGATCCACGGGATCGTGGAATGATCGTCGACGAGGGTGCGGCCACCCGCCAGGACGGCCTCGGTTGCCGACAAGCGGCGGATGGCGACGGCCGCAACGTTCTCGGGATGTTCCTTCGCGAACGCGGTGTAGATCGCGTCATCGTGCTGACCGTCGTCGCCGATCAGCAGCCAGCGGATGTGGGGGAACTCGCGTGCCAGACGTTCCAGGTTGTCGCGCTTGTGCTGTTGGCCGCTGCGGAACATGCGATCGTGCGTGGGACCCCAGTCGGTGAGCAGCATCGATCCGCGCGGGAAAAGGTGACGCTTCTGGAATCGCGCGAGCATGGGCGCGATGTTCCAGGCTCCGGTCGACAGGTAGATCATCGGCGCCCCGGGGTGCGTCCTGATGAGTCGCTCCAGCATCACCGCCATGCCGGGCACCGGCAGACGCGCGTGCTCGTTCACGACGAACGAGTTCCACGCGGCCACCAGCGGACGCGGCAGAGCCGTCACCATGACCGTGTCATCGACATCCGACACCACACCGAAGTCGGTGTCGGGTGACACGATGAAAGCCGTGGCATCGACGGCGGCACCGCCCTCGACCCACATCTGGAATCGCTGCCAGCCGGGCTCGAGATCGGCGGGGATCACGACGTCCACGACACCACCGCGATCGGTCACGATTTCGTGGGTGACGCCGCCGATCGTGATGCGCACCTGGGCGAAACCCACCGGAATTCCCGCGAAGCTGCGCCATCCGCGCACGCTCGCGAACTCGCCGGAGTCACTCGGACGCTTCTGAGGGAGGATCAGCACGCGTCCGAGGACGCGCACCCATCCGGAGCCGCCGTATCCCGGAAAAGGCGTGATGGTCGCCCGCAGGCCTCGCTCACGCGCCCGCCGCTCACGCCACGCGTGGTAGCGGTACTCGACACGCGCGAAGGGGTGGATCTTCGCGGGCAGGTCGGATTCGGGGGAGGCCATCAGTTCCAGTCTGTCACGTCGTCGCGCCGCGGACAGGTGTGCGCGCTGGATCAGTCCTGGTCAGACGGTGTGGCGCCGTCGTCCTGCAGGTGACGGCGCTCGTTGCGCTCGATCACCTTCTTCGCGACGAACACGATGATGAGGAAGACGACGATGATCGCCACGAAGATGTACCCCGCACCGTGGATGCGATCACTGAGTCCCTTGTACGTCTCGGTGGCGACTGCCGTGATCGTGACGTACAGCGTCGACCAGATCGCACAGGCGGGAAGCGTCCAGGCGAGGAAGCGCCGATAGCCGAAGCCGCTCATGCCCGCGGTGAGCGGGACGAGGGAGTGCAGCACAGGGAGGAAACGACTGAGCAGCACCGCAGGACCGCCACGGCGATTGAGGTAGCGCTCCGCGCGCATCCAGTTCTTCTCGCCGAGCTTGCGTCCCACCCACGACTGGCGGATCTTCGGTCCGAGCCAGTGTCCGAGCGCGTACCCGACGCTCTCACCGATCAGGGCTCCGACGATGATGACCAATGTCAGGATCACGCGCTCGCCCAGGCCCGTGGTCGCGGAGGCGGCGACGATCACGATCGTGTCGCCCGGGACGATCAGCCCGACCAGGACGCTGGTCTCCAGCATGATCGCGATGCCCGCGATGACGGTGCGCAGGACGGGATCAACCGACTGCACCCACTCCAGGATCGCGGAGACGACGTCGTTCACAGAGGAAGCCTAGAACACCCAGGCTGAAGACTCGCAGACGAACCTTCCCCAGCGCTTAGGGTGGAGCGGTGACGCAACCGTGGATCGATCCTGAGGCGGCGTTCGCCGACCTCGCGAGCGACCAGGCTGACCTCTTCTGGCTCGATGCGGGGCCCGACGCGGCGAGCGGTAGATCGGTGCTCGGGCGAGGCGTCCCGGTGACCTGGGACGAGGTCGCGCGAACGCAGATCGACGTCGATGTCGCATCGGACGTTCCCGCCTGGGTCGGGGCGCTGGACTACGAGTCTGGAGCGCGGTGGGCGGGCGTGCCGAACGTCGTCGCCGAGCAGGGGCCGCTGTGGCTGCGCGTGACGGACGCGGTCATCTTCGATCACGAACACCGCACGATGCGCTTCCACGGTGGCGCCGACTTCCGCGCGCGGGTGCTGAGCGCGCTACCCGTGGCGTCGGCCCCCGAAGCCGAGAGCGTCGGGATGGCTCAGGCCCGCACCACGCCCGAACGGTACGCGAACCTCGTCGCCCAGTGCCGGGAGTCAATCCGCCTCGGTGACGCCTACCAGCTCTGCCTCACCACGCGCTTCGATGTGCCCGGCCACCACGATGCCGTTGCCGTTCATCGGCGTCTCCGGCGCGCCGCGGCCTCGCACCACGGTGGTTTTCTCCGAGTAGGGGAGACGAGTCTCGTGAGCATCTCCCCGGAAAAGTTCCTCGGCGTCGACGCGGGAGTCATCACGACCCGACCGATCAAGGGAACGCGTCCGCGCGGTGTGGATGCGGATCACGACGCGCGCCTCGCCGCTGAACTGCATGCCTCGGAGAAGGAGCGCGCGGAGAACGTCATGATCGTCGACCTCATGCGCAACGATCTGTCGCGCGTGTGCCAGACGGGCAGTGTGCGCGTGAGCGGCCTCTGGGAGATCGAGAGCTATCCGACGGTGCACCAGCTCGTCAGCACGGTGCAGGGGCGACTGCGACCTGAGCTGACCGTCGGGGAGGTGCTGGCGGCGGTGTTCCCCGCGGGTTCGATGACGGGTGCTCCGAAGCTCTCCGCCATGACGATCCTCGCTGGCCTCGAGCGACAGCCGCGCGGCATGTATGCGGGATGTTTCGGTTGGATCGGTGCCAACGGATCGCTGGAGCTGGCGATGACGATCCGCACGGTCGTGGTCGGCCCCGCGAGTGCGTCCGTGGGAGCCGGCGGCGGGATCACCTGGGGGTCGATCATCGCCGACGAAGTCGCCGAGGTGGGCATCAAGGCGCGCACCCCGCTGGCGGCGCTCGGTGCAGCACTTCCCGCGGGCTGGTGAGGGGAGGGAGCAGCCGCCCGGCGCGGTAACCTGGATGGATGCGCACATCGCGCAGAATCCCATTCAGTGAGGTGTCATCCGTGTCCCAGGTCACGCAGTCCGATTCTCCCGACGCCAGCGGTTTCGACCCGCACGCGCTTCAGGCGAAGTGGCAGGCGCTCTGGGACCAGCACGACCCGTTCCGCGCCGGTGGCGATGAGGACACGCGTCCGAAGAAGTACATCCTGGCGATGTTCCCGTACCCGTCGGGTGACCTGCACATGGGACACGCAGAGAACTACCTGTACTCCGACATCGTCGCGCGATTCTGGCGCCACCGCGGCCACAACGTGCTGAACCCGATCGGATGGGACTCGTTCGGTCTGCCGGCGGAGAACGCCGCGATCAAGCGGGGTGCTGACCCGCTGGAGTGGACCTACGCCAACATCGACCAGCAGCGGGATGCCTTCCGCCAGTACGGCATGTCCTTCGACTGGAGCCGCGAGCTGCACACGTCGGATCCCGAGTACTACCACTGGAACCAGTGGATCTTCCAGCAGCTGTTCGACCGGGGTCTGGCGTATCGCAAGGAGTCGCCGGTCAACTGGTGCCCCAACGATCAGACCGTGCTCGCCAACGAACAGGTGGTGGATGGTCGGTGCGAGCGCTGCGGCGCGGTCGTGGTCAAGAAGAAGCTGACGCAGTGGTACTTCAAGATCACCGAGTACGCCGACCGGCTGCTGGATGACCTGAACCAGCTCGAGGGTGCGTGGCCGAGCAAGGTGCTGCAGATGCAGCGCAACTGGATCGGCCGCTCCCGGGGCGCGGACATCGACTTCGAGATCGAAGGCCGTGAGGAGAAGGTCACGGTCTTCTCCACGCGCCCCGACACCCTGCACGGCGCGACCTTCATGGTGGTGGCTCCAGACGCCGATCTGGCCGCCGAACTGGTCGCAGGAGCATCGAGCGAGGCTCGTATGCGCTTCCAGGCATATCTCGAAGAAGTGGGTCGTTCGACGGAGATCGAGCGTCAGGCCACCGACCGCGAGAAGACCGGCGTCTTCCTGGAACGCTATGCCGTCAATCCGGTGAACGGCGAGCGGCTGCCCATCTGGGCGGCCGACTACGTCCTGGCCGACTACGGCCACGGCGCGGTGATGGCTGTGCCCGCGCACGATCAGCGGGACCTGGATTTCGCACGGAAGTTCGGCCTGCCGATCTCCGTGGTGGTCGACACCACTGCCTCCGCCACTGGTGTGATCGAGGTCGTCGACCCCGAAGCCGAGATGGTCGAGCTGGCCTCCATCGATCCGGCGCAGACCGGCATCGCTCTGACGGGCGAGGGGCGCATGATCAACTCCGGTTCGCTGAACGGACTGAGCAAGAAGCACGCGATCGAGCGCGTCACCGCCGAGCTCGAGGCCACGGGCCGGGGCCGCGCGACCACGACCTTCCGCCTGCGCGACTGGCTGATCTCGCGTCAGCGTTTCTGGGGCACTCCGATCCCGATGATCCACACCGAAGACGGACGGATCGTGAAGGTCCCCGCCGACCAGCTCCCGGTTCGCCTGCCGTCGGCGGAGGGTCTGGACCTCAAGCCCAAGGGCTCGTCGCCGTTGGGTGCCGCCACGGACTGGGTCACCACGACCGACCCGGAGACCGGTGCGCCCGCGCTCCGGGACCCGGACACAATGGACACCTTCGTGGACAGCTCCTGGTACTTCCTGCGCTTCCTCGACCCGAAGAGCGACATCCAGGCCTTCCCGAGTCTGGCGGCCAGCGCCTGGGCGCCCGTGGACAGCTACATCGGTGGCGTCGAGCACGCGATTCTGCACCTGCTGTACGCGCGCTTCCTCACCAAGGTCTTCTACGACATGGGGCTGATCGACTTCACGGAGCCGTTCTCCCGACTGATCAACCAGGGCATGGTGCTGCTGGATGGATCCAAGATGAGCAAGTCCAAGGGCAACCTGGTGCTGTTCAACGAGGAGCTCGGACAGCATGGTCCCGACGTCGTCCGCACGGCTCTGGCGTTCGCAGGTCCGGTGGAGGACGACAAGGACTGGAACGACGTATCCACCACCGGTGCGTACAAGTTCCTCTCCCGAGCGCTGCGCCTGGCGCATGATGTGGCGAGCCCGGTCGACGTCGTCTTCGCGGGCGGCGACACGGCGCTGCGCCGCGCCACCCACAAGCTGTGGGCCGAGGTTCCCGGTCTGGTCGATCACACCAAGTTCAATGTCGTGGTGGCGCGCCTGATGGAACTGGTGAACATCACGCGCAAGACCATCGACTCGGGCGCTGGCGGCGCGGACCCCGCCGTCCGCGAGGCTACCGAAGCGGTCGCGCTCGTGCTGGATCTCGTCGCCCCGTACGTCGCCGAGGAGATGTGGTCCGTCCTGGGTCATGACTCATTCGTCGGTCTCGCCTCGTGGCGTGACGCTGATCCCGCGCTGCTGGTGGAGGACGAGGTCACGGCCGTGGTGCAGATCGATGGCAAGGTGCGCAGCACCCTCTCGGTGTCCGCCAAGATCAGCGCGGAGGGGCTCGAGGCGCTGGCTCGCGCCGACGAGAAGGTTCAGCGCGCTCTCGATGGTCGCGATGTCGTTCGTGCCATCGTGCGCGCCCCCAAGGTGGTGAGCTTCGCCACCAAGTGAGGCGAAGTCACACACGTCGAAGTCCCTCCCGGATCAATACGGGAGGGACTTGGACGTTGCTACGACGCTAGGAAACGGGGGCGTCTGTCACGCGCGGATTGTCCGCGGGATCGATGTACCCGTCCGCGACGGCCACCCGGCCCAGATCGACCTTCGTTCGCACGGGAACGCCGGCCGCGGTGTACTTGCTCTTCACGCGGTCCAGATACTGACGGGTGGTCTCCCATCCGATGTTCATCGCTGTGGAGACCTCGGCGATGGTCAGGCCCGATGCGTAGAGGATCAGCGCGCGCTCCTCCTGAATGCTGAGCTTCGGACGGTTCGGGTCGCCGGCGATCACGGCAGCCAGCTCCGTTGTGATCCACTCCTCACCGCGCAGGACCGCGCGGATCGCATCGAGGATGTCCTCTTCGGCGTCACGCTTGCCGACGATTCCGTTCACGCCGGACCGCACGATGCTGCGCACGAGCGGTGGCGAGGCGAGCGCGGAGAGGACCACGATCTTCAGCCCCGCCTGCCGCAGGGATTCCACGACGGCGACATCAACGGAGGGCTCGCGATCCACCATCAGATCCAGCACGAGCAGGTGTGGACGCTGCGAGCGCGGAGCATTCTGAACCCACGCGACGAACTCGGGGGCGGACACCGCGCTGAACACGATCTCGAACTCACCCGTATCGTTGAGCAATTGCTCCGTGCGCTTACGCTGCAGCAGGTGATCCTCCACGATGGCGATACGCGCCCGTCGTGTCTTGCTGCTCTCCATTACGAACCTCCAGTACGTGCATCGGCCAGGGCGCGGTCGGATTCGCGGGTGACCATTTCAATGAGACCGTGCGAGACGGTGGTGTCCGTCGGCCAGGGGGATGGCGACGGGGGAACAGACAAGCCTGAGCCCACCAGAGTGAGCTGCAGACCGTCCTGGGTGGGAAAGACTGAAGCGAGGACGCTGCCACCGGCAGGTGTCGTCGCAAGATTGTGGAGCACCATGCGCGACAGCAGTCGCGCCTCGGCTTCGTCGCTGGTGTCGGTGCTCCCCAGTCGGAGGGAAAAGGTGATGCCGCGTTCACGCGCGAACTGCAGCGTGGGCATCATCTCCCGACCCAGGTGGATGAGGTCAGGACTGATCTGCACGAGCTGGCGCAGGTAGCGCTCCTCATCCGCGCACAGACGACGCGTCTCGTCATCAGCAGGGTTGCGGGTGCCGTTCGCGATCTCGCGGAGGAGGGCGATGCCGCCGTCCAGCCCGGCGTTCATCCATCGAAGGTAGTGGGCTTGTGCTGTCGCCGCGACGTCTGAAGCGAGGTTCGCCGCGAACGTCTCCTGACGTGACCTCAGGGAGCGTGCCCCGACACGTTCGACGAGGGTCTGGAAGCGCGCCCAGACCGCGGACAGCCCCAGGGAGACGCAGCCCGCGACCACGATATTCTCAGCCGCTGCGCTGTTCATATCTGCCACGGTCAGAGCGAGGGCGATGACGACCATGATCCCGATGCTCAGACCGGCGACGACGACCCGTAACGAAGGGAACAGCGCGATAGCCATGGCCGTGGCGGCCGTGGGGGCGAGAGCCTGCCAGTGCACCACGCCGACCGAACCGAAGTCCGTTGCAGCCGCGGACAGGAAGAACGTGGTGATCGCGCCGACACCCAGAAGCGCCGCAAGGAATCCACGATGGGCGCGCAGGTGAGTGGAGCGGAACGCCAGCCAGGAAGCCGCCATGACGAGGAGCATCAGAACGAGCGCGCCATACTCGTTGGTGCCGCCCGAGACCAGCAGCAGCACGCCGATGCCGGTGGCACCGAGCGCCCAGAGGCCGGCGGCGTGCAGACGGGCCGACTCGAGGAAGTTCACAATGTCGGTATCGACAATGATCTGGGGCACATCCGGTTCGACGTCGAGCGGTGCCGACAACGTGATTCGCGTTCCTTCGCCGACAGCGCTTCGGATTTCCGCGGTGATGCCCGCATCGGCCGCTCGTGCAATCACCGAGCTGGCAAGGCCACGATGACGGCTGCGAGCGGCATCGAGGTCGAAGCCCACCCCGTCGTCGGAGACGGTCAGGATGAGACTCTCAGCGTCGACCATGAGGACGATCCCGACGCTGTCGGCGCCCGAGTGCTTCGTGGCGTTGGTGACAGCCTCCCGCACGCAGCCGAGCAGCGCCGTGATGACGGGTCGCGGAAGACGAGCATTCAGCTGTTCGATCTGTTCGTCCGAGATGCCGCCTCGGCGGGCAGGAAGCCCCGGTTGGCGGAAGACATCTGCCAGCGACGCGGGCTCAGGCATCGGTCGGTCGGTACGCAATGCAGCGACCAGACGGATATCACGTGCGCATTGCTCCCGAACTCGCTGCGCATCGGTGATGCCGGCACCGCCGTTGGCGATGGCACCGAGCGTGTTGATGGCGGTGTCGTGGAGCACGCGCGACTCTTCTGAGATGCGGGCGCTCGTCTCGTGCGCGACGACGGCACGCCGAACGGCGTCCTCGGCGGCGTCCGGTGTCGCGTCCGCCTCGGTACCGATGCGCAACAGAGAAGGGAAGAGCAGACGGATCGCGATGATGATGGCGGCCTGGGTGATCGGGATGGAGATGGGGAACTGCTGGTTCCACTCCGGTCGCACCGTGAGGACGACGATCATGGCGATCGTCGCATAGCCGAGGACGAGCGCGATGATCCGCCGATCTCGGATCAGAAGGCCGGCAATACATGTCGCGAAGTTGATCTGCCAGCAGGCTGCAAGAGTGAGCGGGGAGTCGACATCGGGCGCGATGACGTAGCACCACACTCCTGTGGCAGCCATCAGGGTGGGGGCCAGCACCCCGGGCGCGGGAACACGGAGGGAGGGAATCGCGAGGACGGCGATGAGGACGAATCCCGACATCAGACCCCATCCGGACCAACCCACCGTCACTGTGGCTGTCACGAGCATGACTGCCTGCCATGCAGCTGCACTCAGCAGGACCACCATGCGAATGGAGGCGAGAAGGCTCTCGGAAGCCCACCCGGGCGCGGAAGCGGTCGCCGTGGCGAACACACGCGCCACCAGGCGCATCGCAGTAGACGGCAGCTGCGCAGACTCTGTTGTGATCACAGCGATCCGCCTCGTACTCGGGGGGAAGTAGAGATCTCGAACCAACAGTTTACCGTTCTCCGGTCATATGAGGGAGGCCGACGAGCGAGTTCATGACGAGCGGCGATGGTGCCGGGGAAAGGAGGGCAGCCAATGCCGCTCGCCAGCTCTCAGCGCGCGCACCTCGGCGGCGTTGCGCGAGCGCGCATCAGCAGCGTGATCTTCGTCCGATTCCGTGTATCTCGGGTGCTCACGGTCGTCTCTTCTCCCCTCAGGCGGGGGCGGATGCTCGGGAAGCACTGCAAGTCCCCACCACGAGGAGACTATTCGCCGCGCTGCTCGGGGCGCGGAGCGAACCCGGGAATGACCCCCACAGTGGGGTCACTCTGCGGACAGGGGTTCTTCCTCGCCACGGCGAGGGATAACCTCGCTGCTGATCGTCGAGCAGCCGAGTCGGGAAGTCGTGCTGTCTCGGTCTTGCTGGTGTGTCGGATGCCCGTGAGATCCGTCGAGCAATCGACGAGTTCGATCTGCCCTTCGGGGCGGGCGTGCGGCTTGCGCCGGGGGGTGTTGGCCGCACGCCAAAAATCTGTCCGCCATGATTCCTCCCCAGCCCGCGCCGACGGCGAACCTCTTCGACGACGAGGGTGCAGACATTCGTGGGGACCGCCGTGGATCTAGCCTCGCGGGATGACCGAAGGCTATGCGCGCGATGAACCGCGCCGACGTCGTTGGCGGATCGGGCTCACCGCCGCAGCGGGCGTTGCCATTCTCGCTGTCGCCGCCACCGTGGCCACCGGGGTGCTGCAACAAGCGGGCACCGTGCAGGACGTTGCTGCGCCGAGCCCGTCGAGCTCCGGGATCGCGCCGCAGGAAGGACTTCTGACGGTCCATGTATCCGGCGCGGTCGCGGTTGCCGGGGTCTATGTGCTGCCGCCGGGATCGCGCGTGATGGACGCCGTGGCGGCCGCCGGGGGCTTCGCCGGGGAGGCGGCTGTGGATGGCCTCAACCTTGCCCGACTGCTGGCTGACGGGGAACAGATCGTCGTGTCGGCCGAGGGCGAAGCACCGGTCGCGTCCGCCGGGGGCGCGGCGACTGCCGGCGGTCTCATCGACCTCAATACGGCCACTGCGGCAGAACTGGAGACACTCCCGCGCATCGGCCCGGCGCTCGCGCAGCGCATCCTCGACTGGAGAGCCGACAATGGTCGCTTCTCCGCGGTGGAAGATCTGCTGGATGTCACCGGCATCGGGGAGAAGATGTTCGCAGCCATCGAATCGATGGTGCGCGTATGAGCCAGCGGGCCGAGCGGATCGGGACGCCGACGGATGGCGGGGAAGCATCCGGTGGGCTGTCCCTCCGCCCGCGTGATCTGCGCCTCGTGCCGGTTGTCGCCGGGGTGTGGGTAGCCGCCGGCGTGGTGACGACAGTGGTCGATCTCGCGCTGCCCGTCACGATCATCGCGTGGGTGCTGGTGCTCGTCGGCGTCGTCCTCGCCGCGCGTCGTGGACTTGCCGTGCCGGTGCTCATCGCTGCCGCCATAGCGGTGGCGAGTATGCACGTCACCCTGCAGGCACCGTTGCGTGCCGCCGTCGCAGAGCTGCCCGCTCGCGTCAGCGGACCGTTCACCGTGCTGTCGAAACTCACCCCCGCGTGGGAGGGCGCCTGGAGGTTGAGCGGAACGGTCACCACGGATGGCCTCGCCATCCCTGCCGAGGTGCTGTTCAGCGGAGAGCGCCCGGCGGGGGCTGACCTCGGTGCGGTGCTGTGGGTGACAGGGCGGGTGGAGAGTGCAGGACCCGGCGATCGCGCACTAGTCGCGCTGCGTTCGTCGCGACCTCCTGACGTCATCGCGGCGCCGAACGGGGCGCTCGCGGTCGCTGCACAGCTGCGGCAGGGGCTCCTCGAACGCGCCGGCCGATTCCCGGGAGACGGCGCGCAGCTCATCCCGGGGATGGCTGTGGGCGACACCAGCGGTGTGGATGTCGATCTGGATCAGGCGATGAAGACGAGCAGCCTGGCACACCTTCTGGCCGTCTCAGGCTCCAACTGCCTCCTCGTGGTCGGAGCGGGATTCGCGCTCGCGGCGGCTTGTGGACTGCCCCGCGCAGCGCGGGTCCTGATGGCGGTCGGGGCGCTCGCAGCATTCGTGATCCTGGTCACGCCGGAGCCGAGCGTGGTGCGCGCCGCCGCGATGTCCACCGTCTCGATGCTCGCGGTACTTCTGGGGCGCGCGAAGATCGGGTTGCACGTGCTGAGCGTCGCGGTGATCGTGCTGCTGTGCAGCGATCCGTGGCTCGCCTCCGAGGTCGGCTTCGCGCTCTCCGTCGCCGCGACCGCGGCCCTCCTCGTGCTGGGCCCGCCGGCGGCGCGGACGGTGGCGGGCTTCTTGCCGATGTGGATGGCGCTGCCGCTGGCGGCACCGATCGTCGCTCAACTGGCGTGCGCGCCGATTCTCGTGTTGATCAGCCCGGCGGTGTCGCTGTCCGGCGTACTGGCGAACGTGCTTGCTGCCCCGGCGGCCCCCGTGGCGACCCTGGCCGGGATGCTCGGCTGCTTCTTCGCCGCGGTGCCGGTGCTGGGCGACGCGTTGATCTCGATCGCGTGGGTGCCGGCGCAGTGGGTAGGCAGCACAGCGCGCCTGACGGCGTCCCTGCCGCAGAGCGTGCTGCCGTGGCAGGAGGGGCTGCTGGGTGCGGTGACGCTCGGCGTGGTCTGTGCGGCTCTCGCGGTCTTGCTCGTCCGCGCTCGGTCGCCGATGGTGCGTCGCGGGGCCGCCGCCGTCGCGTTGGCCAGCATCGGGATCGGTGTCGGAGCGTGGTTGGTGCGCTCCACCGTGGTGCCCCTGTTGACGCCGAGTACCTGGTCCGTGGCGATGTGCGACGTGGGTCAGGGGGATGCCACGGTGCTGCGGTCGGCGGGAATCGTCGCCCTCGTCGACACCGGGCCGGATCCTGCCCTGCTGGATGGCTGCCTTCAGCGACTCGGTATCGCACGGGTGGATCTGCTCCTTCTGACCCATTTCGATCTGGACCACGTCGGTGGTGCCGCGGCGGTGATAGGCCGGGTGGGAGTGCTGCTGCACGGCCCCACAGACGGAGACGCCGATGCCGCGTTGGTGGATCGACTCCACGCCCAGGGAGCACGTGTGGTGGATGCTCGACGTGGACTGAGCGGGGATCTCGGCGATGCCCGATGGCGCGTGCTGTGGCCCACGTCGGGTCGGGTCACGGGCAATCCCGCGAGCGTTGTGCTGGAGGTGACTGGTGACGGTTTTCCCGCCACGCTGCTGCTCGGAGATCTGGATGCCGAAGCACAACGCGGCCTCTTACGTGCCGGGGGCCTTCGATCCACGTACGACATCGTCAAGGTGAGTCACCACGGCAGCGCCGATCAGGAGCCGCGCCTGTATGCGGCACTGCATCCGCGCCTCGCGTTGATCGGCGTGGGGCGCGGGAACGACTACGGCCACCCCCGCGACGACACCCTGAACATGCTCGCGGCGCTCGGCACCGTGATCGCGCGGACGGATGACGAGGGGCTGTTGCTGGCTCAGCTCACGGGCGAAGACCTGCGAGTGTGGCGCGAGCATGCGCCGCCATAGCTCGCGAGGCCGTCGGCGCGGGTCGACGTCGGAGGCGGTGGCTAGGCTGGAACCATGGCATCCACGGCACGTCGAGCACCCGCGAAGAAGGCGTCTTCGACCATCCGGCAGGTGCCCTGGCGAGATCCACATCCGGCGCCGATCGTGCTGGTGTCCGGACCCGAGGAGGTGTGCGCGGAGCGGGCCATCGCCGGAGTGCGCAGCTACCTCAAGGCGGAGGATCCGTCGCTGGAGGTGTCCGACGTCCGCGCTGACGACTATGCCGCCGGCACGCTGCTGGCACTCACCTCGCCATCCCTGTTCGGCGAGCCGCGCCTCATCCGGGTGTCCGGGGTGGAGAAGTGCTCGGACGCGTTCCTCAGCGAGGCCATCGCATATCTCAACAACCCGCAGGAGGGCGCCACCCTCGTTCTTCGCCACACGGGCGCGAGCGTCCGGGGCAAGAAGCTTCTCGACGCGATTCGCTCCGGTTCCGGGGGTGGCATCGAGATCGCCTGCCCGGCGGTGAAGCGCGACTCCGACCGATTCGACTTCGCGGCGGGAGAGTTCAAGGCGGCCCGTCGTCGTATTGCGCCGGGCGCGCTGCGAGCCCTGGTGAGCGCGTTCGCCGACGACCTCACCGAGCTGGCGGCCGCATGTCAGCAGCTCATCTCGGACGTCTCGGGGGAGATCACCGACGAGGTCGTCGCTCGCTACTATGGCGGCCGCGTCGAGACCACGGCGTTCACGGTCGCCGACACCGCCATCGCGGGAAAGTATGCCGAAGCCCTGGTGTCCCTCCGGCAGGCACTGGCCTCCGGATCCGACCCGGTGCCCATGGTCGCCGCCATCGCCATGAAGCTGCGCACCATGGCTCGAGTGGCGGGTGCCGGGCGTGAATCCAATCAGGCCATCGCGAGTCGGCTCGGCATGAAGGACTGGCAGGTGGACCGGGCACGGCGTGACCTGGCCGGGTGGAATCAGACCACGCTGGCCATCGCCATCCAGGCCGCGGCCCGCGCAGACGCCGAGGTGAAGGGTGCCTCTCGGGACCCGGTGTTCGCGCTCGAGCGACTGGTCACCGTCATCGCCACCCGTGCACCCTACGCCTCACAGGGCTGACGTCGAAGACCGCCGGCACGGACCTTGGGCAAGGAAGGGACGGCGCGGGAGGCCTGATCTCCCGCTCCTGCTCCCACATCTGGGATCCGACGTCCGCGCGAATCGTGGAGGAGGAGGGCGCTTCAGCGATGGCGACGACCAGCGCCGGCATCGCGTGGTCTGCCGGTCTCGCCGATGGAAACCACCTCCATCGAGACCTGGCGCTTCGTTCCCTGCGGCAGATCGCTCAGGCCGTGGGCGGTCGACTTCCCTTGAGCGCCGACCTCGAAGCCGGTTACGCGACGACCCCGGACGAGGTCGCCGTGACGGTGGCGCGGGCGATCGCCGCGGGCGCGGTCGGCATCAACCTCGAAGACGGTCTCCGACCGATCCCGGAACAGGTCGAGCGAATCGCTGCGGCGCGATCAGCCGCAGAGAGGAGCGGCATTCCCCTCTTCATCAACGCGCGAATCGACACCCACCGCATGGGCGCGGGGCCTGACCTGTGGCGGCGCGAGACAATCGAGCGTGCCCACGCGTACACAGCCGCCGGGGCGGACGGCTTCTTCGTCCTCGGCGCGCTGGCCGAAGACGATGTCGCCACCTTCGCGGCGGCCGTCGACGCACCGTTGAACGTCGCCCTCGATTCCGGCACGTTGACGGTGCCGGAGCTCTCGCGAGCAGGCGCCAGCAGAATCAGCATGGGGTCGTCCGTCGCGGAGGCCGTCCATCGAGCAACGCATGACATCGTCCACGAAGTACGCCAGTTCGGAACGGCCAGCAAGACGATTTCCCGACTGAGCTGGTCCGAGATCAATCGTCTCCATTCACGCCCCACCCCGAACTGACCAGACCGAAGCCATCGCAGGCGGGCGAGGGCGCACGGTCAGGACGCGGACGCAACGAATCTTCATCCGCGCACCTCGCTGTCGCTGCGCGGCACGGGAAGGGAGGCGGTGCATGAGCCATAGACTCGACCGCGTGACTGACACGAAGGGTGCACCGGGACGACGCGTGGGCGTCCGTGACGTCGCGGCGCTCGCAGACGTGTCGCGCCAGACGGTGTCGCGCGTGCTCAACGAGAACCCCGACGTGGCACAGGAGACGCGGGAACGCGTCCAGGCGGCGATGGCCGAGCTGGGATATCGCGTCAACAACGCGGCCCGCGCGCTCGGCACCAGCCGTTCGCACACCATCGGCGTGCTGGCCTCCGACGCGCTCCTGTTCGGGCCGGCTCAGAGCATCGCGGCCATCGAGGCGTCCGCGCGCGAAGCCGGCTACTGGGTGAGTGCCGCGTTTGCCGAGGCGGACGACGCCACCTCCGTGACATCGGCGATCGAGCACCTCCTCGCGCAAGGGGTGGAGAGCATCGTCGTGGTCGCACCGCACGCGGCCACCCTGGACGCCGTCTCCTCGCTCGCCATCGACGTGCCGGTGATCACGCTGCACTCGTCCGGGCAGGGCGAGCACGGGCTGTCGATCGACCAGGCCGCGGGGGCGCGGCTGGCCGTCGCCGCGCTCGCGGAGGCGGGACACACCCGCATCGCACACCTTCGCGGGCCCATTGACTGGTTGGAAGCGCAGTCCCGCGCCGACGGCTACACGGCCGAGCTGACCGCACGCGGGCTCCCGGTCGGGCCGATCGTCGCGGGGGACTGGTCAGCCGGCTCGGGCTACACCGCAGCCCGGACGATCGTCGACTCCGGGGTCACCGCCGTCTTCGCGGCGAACGATCAGATGGCGCTCGGGCTGCTCGGCGGACTCCATGAGGCCGGCGTCGCCGTGCCCGCCGACATCAGCATCGTCGGTTTCGATGACATCCCCGACGCGGCCTACTACTGGCCGAAGCTCACCACGGTGCACCAGGACTTCACGGCCATCGCGCGCCGCGCCGTGGAGTTCCTCGTCGGATCTTCTCCTTCACACCCCCCGGTCGCGCCGGTGATGCCCGTGCTCGTCGTGCGGGACTCCGTCGCGCGCCGCGACTGAACGCGGCCCTCCTTGACGGTGCATTCGCCGGTGTGACACACTTCTGTGACCGGTCACATTTCCGTGACCCGCACACGACGTGACAGCGAGGTACCCGTGAGCAGCACAGAGCCCACTTTCGGCCCGGAGATCGATGCAGCCATCCGCATCGTGCGTGAAGACGTGGCACGTCTGCACGCCGAGCTGGTGCGATACTCCCTGGTGATCTGGACCGGCGGAAACGTCTCGGGCCGTGTTCCGGGCGCGGACCTCTTCGTCATCAAGCCGTCCGGCATCAACTACGACGATCTCACGCCGGAGAACATGATCCTCTGCGACCTCGACGGCGTGGCGATTCCCGGCGCTGCGGGCAGCGAGCGTGCGCCGTCGAGCGACACGGCAGCACACGCGTACGTCTACCGAAACATGCCGGAGGTGGGTGGCGTCGTGCATACCCACTCCACCTACGCCGTGGCCTGGGCCGCGCGCGGGGAGGAGATCCCGTGTGTCATCACCGCGATGGCCGATGAGTTCGGCGGGCCGGTTCCGGTGGGCCCCTTCGCGATCATCGGTGATGACTCCATCGGCCGCGGAATCGTGGAGACGCTCCGCGGCCACCGATCCCGTGCTGTCCTGATGCGCAACCACGGCCCGTTCACCATCGGAGTCAATGCCCGTGACGCGGTCAAGGCAGCCGTGATGGTCGAGGATGTGGCCCGCACCGTCCACCTCGCGCGCGAGGCCGGTCCGCTCATCCCGATCGACCCCGCGGCGATTGACGCCCTCTACAACCGCTATCAGAACGTCTACGGGCAGAACACCGACGCGCGTCGGTGAGAGGGCGAACATGAGCACTGCAGCATCCGATATCACCGCTGCCCGCACCAGCCTCGGCATCGAGCTGGGATCGACCCGCATCAAGGCGTGCCTCGTCGGCTCGGATCCGTCGGACGTGATTGCCGTCGGGTCCTTCGCCTGGGAGAACGAACTGGTCAACGGCCTCTGGAGCTACCGGATCGATGAGGTCTGGCGGGGGGTGCAGGCGGCAGTGGCGGCCCTTCTCGCAGACGCGGAGGAACGTCACGGCGTGCGGCCGGCCCGCTTCGGTGCGATCGGCGTCTCCGCGATGATGCACGGTTACATCGCTCTGGATGTGGCGGGTGGCCCCCTGGTCCCGTTCCGCACCTGGCGCAACACCAACACCTCCGCGGCAGCGGCGGAGCTCACCGACCTGTTCGGCGTGAACATCCCCCTGCGCTGGTCGATCGCGCACCTGCACGAGGCCGTGCTGGCGGGGGAGGAGCACCTTGCCGCGCTGGATCGGATCACCACTCTCGCCGGCTACGTGCACGAGCGCCTGACCGGGCAGCGCGTGCTCGGTGTGGGTGATGCGTCCGGGATGTTCCCGATCGACTCCGCAACCGTCGACTACGACGCCGACATGCTCGCCGCCTATGACCGACTCGCCGCCGGCCGACTGCCGCGCCCGGTGCGCGATCTGCTTCCGCAGGTCCTTCCCGCCGGCGCCGCCGCGGGCACCCTGACGGACGAGGGCGCGCTGCTGCTAGAACCCACGGGTGGACTCAGCAGCGGAACCGCGCTCTGCCCGCCGGAGGGTGACGCGGGCACCGGGATGGTGGCCACCAACTCCGTCGCGCCGCGCACGGGCAACGTCTCCGCCGGCACCAGCATCTTCGCGATGGTCGTGCTGGAGCGCCCGCTCGCATCCGCACACCACGAACTGGATCTGGTCACCACCCCCGCGGGGGATGCCGTGGCGATGGTCCACTGCAACAACGGCGCGAGCGAACTGGCCGCGTGGGCGGGCCTCTTCACGCGATTCGCGGCGGCCACCGGACACCCGGTTGATGAAGACACGGTCTTCGAGGCCCTGTTCCGTGAGGCGCTGGACGGCGAAGCGGACGCCGGTGGCCTGCTGGCGTACAACCACCTCGCCGGTGAGCCGATCGCGGGGCTGACGGAGGGGCGTCCGCTGTTCGTGCGCACGCCGGAGAGCTCCTTCAGCCTCGCCACCTTCATGCGTTCGCAGCTCTACGGGGTGTTCGCGACCCTGGCGCTCGGGATCCGGGTGCTGGACTCGGAGAACGTCCAGCTCGATCGCATGTTCGCCCACGGGGGGATGTTCCGCACCGCCGGTGTCGCGCAGCGCTTCCTCGCGGCCGCGCTGAACGCACCGGTTGCCGTCGGCGAACTCGCCGCCGAGGGCGGCGCGTGGGGGATCGCGGTGCTGGCGTCCTATCTCGATCACGCCGAAGCCACCTCCCTGGGCGACTACCTCAACGACGTCGTGTTCGCCGCAGCCGACACGCGCGTCACCGAACCGGATGCCGGCGACGTCGCCGGCTTCACCACCTACCTCGACCGCTATCGTCGGGGCCTCGCGATCGAGGCCGCCGCCGTGGACGCTCTCTGAACCGCCGGAAGGACATCATGACCCGCACGCCCCTCTCCACCACGCTCGACAGCTACGAGGTCTGGTTCCTTACCGGCAGTCAGCACCTGTACGGCCCCGAGACGCTCGCCCAGGTGGCGGAGCAGTCGCAGCAGATCGCGGCGCTGCTGGACTCGGCCGATGACGTTCCGGTGCGAATCGTCTGGAAGCCGGTGCTCACCGATTCCGCGTCGATCCGGGCGCTCGTGCTCGAAGCGAACGCGGCAGAGCGCGTCATCGGCCTCATCGCCTGGATGCACACGTTCAGCCCGGCCAAGATGTGGATCGCCGGTCTCGACGCGCTGCAGAAGCCGCTCGCACATCTGCACACGCAGGCGAACGTCGAGCTTCCGTGGGCCGACATCGACTTCGACTTCATGAACCTGAACCAGGCGGCGCATGGCGACCGTGAGTTCGGCTACATCCAGACCCGGTTGGGTGTGCCGCGCAAGACTGTCGTGGGTCACGCCAGCGACGCCCGGGTGCGGTCGGAGATCGCCACCTGGCAGCGCGCCGCCGCGGGCCTTGCGGCCGCACGCTCGCTCAAGCTGGCGCGTTTCGGCGACAACATGCGCTTCGTCGCCGTCACCGAGGGGGACAAGACCGAGGCCGAGCTGCGCTTCGGCGTGCAGGTGAACACCTGGGGCGTCAATGACCTCGCCGCCGCCGTGGCTGCCGCGGAGGAGTCGGACATCGACGCGCTCGTCGCGGAGTACGAGGAGCTCTACGATGTGGTGCCCGAGCTCCGCCGCGGTGGCGAGCGTCACCAGTCGCTTCGCGATGGCGCAGCCATCGAGATCGGTCTGCGCTCTTTCCTTGAGGAGGGTGGCTTCGGCGCCTTCACGACCTCGTTCGAGGACCTCGGTGAGCTCAAGCAGCTGCCCGGACTCGCGGTTCAGCGCCTGATGGCCGAGGGTTACGGCTTCGGTGCCGAAGGCGACTGGAAGACGGCCGTGCTGGTGCGCATCGCGAATGTCATGGGCGCGGGCCTCCCCGGCGGAGCGAGCCTCATGGAGGACTACACCTACGACATGACGCCGGGCGATGAGCTCATCCTCGGTGCGCACATGCTGGAGGTGTCGCCCGCGCTCACCACCGCGCGTCCGACGCTGGAGATCCACCCGCTGGGCATCGGCGGCAAGGATGACCCGGTGCGGCTCGTGTTCACCGCCGATTCCGGTCCCGCCGTCGTCGTGGCGATGAGCGACATGCGCGACCGCTTCCGCCTCACCGCGAACGTGGTCGAGAACGTCGAGCCTCGCCAGCCGCTGCCCAACCTTCCGGTGGGGCGCGCGGTGTGGAAGCCGGCACCCGACTTCACCACGAGCGCTGCAGCGTGGCTCACCGCGGGCGCGGCGCATCACACCGTGATGTCCACCGCCGTGGGCCTGGAGGCCTTCCGGGACTTCGCCGACATGGCCGGGGTCGAACTCCTGGTGATCGACGAGGACACCACGCTTCCCGCGTTCCAGCAGCAGGTGCGCTGGAACCAGGCTTACTACCGCCTCGCGCAGGGGCTTTGAGCCGCTGAGAGGTGGAAAACACCGCTCCGACGCGCGTCGGAGCGGTGTTTTCCAGCTTCCATGCCAACAAATGCAGAATGCCCGCCCCAGCAAAGGGGCGGGCATTCTGTCGGAAGGCTCAGAGAGCGGCGACCTGCTTGGCGATCGACGACTTGCGGTTCGCAGCCTGGTTCTCGTGGATGACGCCCTTGCCGACGGCCTTGTCCAGCTTCTTGGACGCGTTCTTCAGCGCGGCCTCAGCGGCGACCTTGTCGCCCGCGGCGATGGCCTCACGCGTGCGGCGGACGGCATTCTTCAGCTGAGTCTTGACGGCCTTGTTGCGCTCGCGGGCCTTCTCGTTGGTCTTGTTGCGCTTGATCTGCGACTTGATGTTTGCCACGTGTGGTCTGACTTTCGTTCCGAATGGGATGAGGTGTGTCGAGCGGCAGAGAGAGGGCTGTCCTCGACGATGTGAGGGCGAACCCACACACAAGTCAAAGGCCGAGTCTATCAGCACAATGCGCATGCTTCCGACCGCGTCGAGCAGGAACGCTTGACGCGGCACCGCTGGTGCGGAGTATCGTCCGAACAGACACCCGAGTTCACTCGCACGACGCTGTCCGAGGAGATGCATGTCCGACCTTCCCACCACCGCCGATCCGCTTGCCGCCTTCCCGCCAGGATTCCGATGGTCCACCGCCACCAGCGCCTTCCAGATCGAGGGGGCTCGCGACATGGATGGTCGGGGTCGCAGCATCTGGGACGACTTCGTGGACTCCGGTCGGATCGTGGATGGCACCACCGCAGACGAGGGGCCGCAGAGCTATCACCGCTGGGGCGAGGACGTCGCGCTGCTGCGGGAACTCGGCGTGGACCGGTACCGCTTCTCGATCTCGTGGGTGCGTGTCCAGCCTGACGGTGTGCGCGGCGCGAACCCGGCGGGTCTGGACTACTACTCACGCCTCGTTGATGACCTGTTGGAAGCCGGGATCACCCCGTTCCCGACGCTGTATCACTGGGACCTCCCGAGCTCATTGGAAGCGCAGGGCGGGTGGCTCAACCGCGACACCGCGCTCCGATTCGCCGACTACGCTCGGCTGGTCGCAGATCGCCTCGCGGATCGCGTGCGCCACTGGTACACGATCAATGAGCCGGCCATGACCACCCTGCAGGGATACGCGGTGGGCACGCTGGCGCCGGCCCGAACGATGCTCTTCGACGCACTTCCGACCGCGCATCACCAGCTCCTCGCCCACGGGCTCGCGCTGCGCGTGCTGCGAGCGGCGGGAGCTCATGAGGTGGCCATCGCGAACAACCACACGTTCGTGCGTCCGTTGCATGACACCGAGGAGGATGCGGGGGCAGCGGCCGTCTACGACCTGCTGCACAACCGCCTCTTCGCCGATCCGGTGCTGACCGGACGCTATCCCGACCTCGCCGCCCTCGGACTGCCCGAGCTGCCGGTGCGCGATGGCGACCTCGATCTGATCTCGGCGCCGCTGGACGGGTACGGCGTGAACTTCTACAACCCCACGACAGTCACCGCCGATCCCGGGCTGGTGCCTTTCACCATCGTGCCCACCCCCGGTGCGCCGGTGACGGGATTCGGGCCGGAGTGGCCGATCGTGCCGGAGGCGCTCACCGCGCTGCTGGTGCAGCTCCTGGACCGATACGGGGCCACCCTGCCGCCGGTGATGGTCTCCGAGAACGGAGCCTCATTCCCCGAACCGGACGAGCCGACGACCGTAGACGATCGCGACCGGATCTCGTATCTGCAGGGGCACATCGCCGCGATCGGAGACGCGATCCGCGCCGGCGTCGTGGTCGACGAGTACACGGTGTGGTCCCTGATGGACAACTTCGAGTGGGCGGACGGTTTCACCCAGCGTTTCGGGCTGGTGCACACAGACATCGCCACCGGAACCCGCACGCCGAAGGCGTCGTATCGCTGGTACCGCGACCTCATCGCTCGGAGCCGGCCGTGACGGCCGTGGCGGGGCGCTCACGCGTGACACGCGGGTGGATGGCGCTGTTCGCCGTCGCCTGGCTCGCGATCTGGACCGTGCAGCTCACGCCGGTGCAGCTCCTGCTGCCGACGCAGCTGGACACGCCGGACGACGCGAGCGGATGGATCAGCGGTGTCGTGTCCACGGGAGTCGTGCTGGGCGTCGGTGGCCTGGCCGGTGTGATCGCCGGTCCGCTGGCCGGCGCGATGTCCGATCGCACGCGTTCGCGCTGGGGGCGGCGACGGCCGTGGGCGCTGGCCGGTACGTGGATCGCGGCGGTGTGCCTGGCGGTCACCGGCTTCGCCTCCGGGCCGATCGCCGTGGGCGCGTCGTGGACCGGCGTGTCCGTCGGCATCGCCGTGGTGTCAGCCGCGCTCACCGCGATGATCGCCGATCAGCTCCCGGACGCACAGCGGGGAGTCGCGGCATCGCTGGCCAGCTCAGCGCAGGCCGTCGGGATCATCGTGGGCGTCGGCACCGTCGTGGTGCTCGCACTCACGGTGGACGTGTCGTATCTCGTGCTCGGCGGCTTCATCGCCGTGATCGGGACGATCGCGGCCCTCGTGCTGCCCGATCCGCCGGGTCACGCGGCAGCAGCATCCGGTGGCGGCGGCGTGCTGCGTTCGCTGCGCGACCGGGACTTCGGCTGGATGATCTCGGGCCGACTCGTCGTGAACATCGGGAACGCCCTCGGCACCACGCTGCTGCTGTTCTTCCTGATGTACGGGCTCGGGCAGGGCGCGGCGGCAGAGGACAACCTGCTGATCGCGATCGTCGTCTACACGGTCTTCGTCGTCATCGCGTCGTTCGGCTCGGGGTGGTGGTCCGATCGCACCGGGAAGCGCCGGATGCCCACTGTCGTGAGCGCCATGATCCAGGCGGTCGCGTCACTGCTTCTGGCCTTCGTTCCCAGCTGGGAGATGACTCTGGTCGCGGCTGCGCTGCTCGGCGTCGGTTACGGCGCGTTCATGACCACTGGCCTCGCCCTGGCCACCGACCTGCTTCCCGACGAGACGGCACACGCGCGTGATCTCGGCCTGGTCACGGTGTCCGCCGCGCTCGGACAGCTGCTCGGTCCTCTCATCGGGGCGGCGCTGGTTGCCGCGGCAGGCGGATTCTGGCTGCTGTTCCTCGGCGGCGCGATCCTGTCGGTGCTCGGCGGGCTGATGACGGCCGGAGCGCGGGAGCCTCAGGCGGTGCGCGCGCCCTGATCGATGGTCGCGAGGGCCAGGTCCAGCAGCGCGTTGAACACGCGCGGACGCATCGCCGTGACCAGGTGCGAGGTCTTGGGCACGACGATCATCTCCGCGTGCGGGACGAGACGCGTGAAGAGCTGCTCATTGAGGCGGAGCTGATCGAACTGGCCGTTGATGAACCAGGTCGGAATCGCGATGCGAGGAAGCGCCTCGACCAGATCCAGCCGTGCGAGTGAGCGCAGCGCCGCGTCCTGCGCCGCGAGAGCGTAGCCGCCGGCACCGAAATCCTCCCGCGTCTCCTCCGGCAGCGTGGCGGCGAGCACCTGGCGGGTCAACCAGGCGCCCTGATCCGGCAGGGAGTTGAACCCGCCGGCGAGGAGGCGATAAGTCGCCAGGCCCGCGCCGCGGGGGAGCGCCGTGCAGGACGCGCCGATGAACGCGGTCACGGGAGGAGCGGTCTCGGCACCGACATACGCGGTGGTGAGCAGGCCGCCCATCGAGTGACCCACCAGCAGAACGGGGCCGCGCTCTGCCGCCCGCTGCACGGCGTCATCGATCGTCCGCCACGCTTCGTCGAAGGTGAACTGCTCGGACATCCGCGTCCCGTGCCCGGGAAGATCAAGGGCGACAGCCCTGGCACCGCGGGCGGAGAGATGATCCAGCTGCGCACGCCACATCGTCGCCGAGGTGCGGATGCCGTGCACGAGAACCACCTGCGTCACCATGCCGCCAGCGTAGTCAGCGTGCCCGACACGGGGGACGCAACGCTGCCGCGGCTGGAGATGCCGCTGGACGGCGTGAACGGGAGCACCGTGGACTTCGCCGACGAGTCGCGCGACATCTTCGTGAGTCTCTGACCGAGACTCGGAGCGGATAGACTCGTCCGGATATGTCACCACGCGCCCTGAAGCCGCTCCAGCCCGCCGCGACGCCGCCGGAGCAGATCCGAAACTTCTGCATCATCGCGCACATCGACCATGGCAAGTCGACCCTCGCCGATCGCATGCTCCAGATCACGGGATCCGTCTCTGACCGCGACATGCGGGCACAGTACCTGGATCGGATGGACATCGAGCGCGAGCGCGGAATCACCATCAAGAGCCAGGCTGTGCGCATGCCCTGGTCGCGCGACGGTGAGACCTTTGCACTGAACATGATCGACACCCCCGGCCACGTCGACTTCACCTACGAGGTGTCGCGTTCGCTGGCCGCGTGTGAGGGCGCGATCCTCCTGGTCGATGCGGCGCAGGGCATCGAGGCGCAGACGCTCGCGAACCTGTACCTGGCGATGGAGAACGACCTCACCATCATCCCGGTGCTGAACAAGATCGACCTGCCTGCTGCAGACCCGGAGAAGTTCGCGGCTGAGCTTGCCAACCTCATCGGCGGCAAGCCGGAGGACGTGCTGCGTGTCTCCGGAAAGACCGGCATGGGCGTGGAGGAGCTGCTCGACGCGATCGTGGCGCAGATCCCGGCACCGGTCGGAGACCCGGATGCCCCCGCGCGCGCGATGATCTTCGACTCCGTGTACGACGCCTATCGCGGCGTGGTGACCTACGTGCGCATGGTGGACGGCAAGCTGGAGCCGCGCGAGCGCATCCAGATGATGTCGACGAGGGCCAATCACGAGGCGCTGGAGATCGGCGTCTCCAGTCCCGAGCCGGTTCCCACGAAGGGGCTGGGCGTCGGGGAGGTGGGCTACCTCATCACGGGCGTGAAGGATGTGCGCCTGTCGAAGGTCGGCGACACCGTCACCAGTGCGCGCAAGCCCGCCGAGACCGCGCTCACCGGATACACCGATCCGAAGCCGATGGTCTTCTCCGGCGTGTACCCGATCGACGGATCCGACTATCCGGAGCTGCGCGAAGCACTCGACAAGCTGAAGCTGTCCGATGCGTCGCTCGCCTACGAGCCGGAGACCTCCGTGGCGCTCGGCTTCGGCTTCCGCTGCGGCTTCCTGGGGCTCCTGCACCTGGAGATCATCACGGAGCGTCTGGCGCGTGAGTTCGGACTCGACCTCATCACCACGGCGCCCAGCGTGATCTACGAGGTCACCACCGACAACAACCAGCACGTGACAGTCACCAACCCCAGCGAGTATCCCGACGGCCGGGTCGCCTCGGTCGCCGAGCCGATGGTGAAGGCGGCGATCCTCACGCCGAAGGACTACGTCGGCACGGTGATGGAGTTGTGCCAGTCGCGTCGCGGCACCCTCCTCGGGATGGACTACCTGTCCGAAGACCGTGTCGAGCTGCGCTACAACGTGCCGCTGGGTGAGATCGTCTTCGACTTCTTCGATCAGCTGAAGAGCCGCACGCAGGGCTACGCGTCCCTGGACTACGAGCCGGCCGGTCAGCAGGAAGCCGACCTGGTGAAGGTGGACATCCTGCTGCAGGGCGAGAAGGTCGACGCCTTCAGCTCGATCGTGCATCGCGACAAGGCCTACGCCTACGGCACCATGATGACCGAACGGCTGCGCAAACTCATCCCGCGTCAGCAGTTCGAGGTGCCGATCCAGGCCGCCATCGGTGCGCGCATCATCGCGCGTGAGAACATCCGCGCCATCCGCAAGGACGTGCTCGCCAAGTGCTACGGCGGTGACATCAGCCGCAAGCGCAAGCTCCTCGAGAAGCAGAAGGAGGGCAAGAAGCGCATGAAGATGGTCGGTCGCGTCGAGGTCCCCCAGGAGGCGTTCATCGCCGCACTTTCGGGTGACATCGAAACCAAAGACAAGTAAGCGCACACTCGTGTTCTCGAACGCGCGTTCACCTCGGTGGGCGCGCGTTCGTCGTCTGCGGAGGACGCGTTGAGGGCGGCGGCACGCCACGGGCGTGGATGCCTCCCACAGGCGAGGTCACGTTAGGCTGTACTTCATGCGGCGCGGAACGTTCAGGGACGAGACGGTGGACTATGCCGCCGTCGGAGCGACCCAGGCACCGGATCTGATGCAGTATCCGCCGGAGAAGAGCATCCCCGCCGAGGAATCCTGGCGCCTCGGCAGCGGTGAAGCACGTTTCCGGTCCGCATCGGAGGACCTGCTGAGCTGGGTGGCGCAGAAGGCCGCCGGAATGCAGCTGGAAGACATCCGACCGGCATCAGGACCGGCTTACCAGGGCGTCAGCTTCGACGATGAGGGCCACCCCATCACCCCCAGTCGCACGCAGGCCGAGCAGCGCTATGACGCGGACGGCACGCCGTACGTCGGTGCGGGCATGACCGTGCGCGCCCACGGGCGCGTCGGCGGGCACAGCGCCGAGGGCGAGTACCGCGTGATCTTCGTGGTGGAGGACAAACGACGCGTGGGCTTCGGCCTCGGGACCGTGGGCGACTGCGTCGTCAGCGGCGAGGAGTCGTTCATGATCGAGTGGTACTCCAACGACGAGGTGTGGTTCACCGTGCGTGCCTTCGACAGCCCGCGCGCGTTCCTGTACCGCACCATCCCCGGACTGACCAAGCGTCGTCGCAAGGCGCTGTTCACGCAGTATCTCCGTGCCATCTCGCCGCTTTACGCGACCACCACGTCCTGATGGGCGGACCCCTCGTCGACGGTGATCCGGTGCCGTCGGACGGCTCGTTGCCGCCCGGCACCCGCACCTTGAACGACATCGACTTCGGTGTCTACCTGCACGTCCCGTTCTGTCGGGTGCGCTGCGGCTACTGCGACTTCAACACCTACACCGCCACCGAACTGCGTGGCGCCAGGCAGGATGCGTACGCCGACACCCTGCTGCAGGAGGTGGCGCTCTCACGTGCCGTGCTGGCCGGGGTGGGGGAGCTGCGCCCGATCAGCACCGTGTTCTTCGGCGGCGGGACTCCCACGCTCCTGCCGGCGGGAGACCTCACCCGCATGCTCGACGGTGTGCGCGAAGCGTTCGGCATTCGGGAGGGCGCGGAGATCACGGTGGAGGCGAATCCCGACACCGTCACCGATGAGATGGTCGCGGAACTGCGTGCAGCGGGCGTGAATCGCATGTCGATCGGGATGCAGTCCGCGGTCCCGCACGTGCTGGCCGCGCTGGAGCGCACGCATGACCCCGCCAACGTCCGCACCGCCGTGGCGGCGGCCAGACGCGGCGGCCTGGATGTGAGTGTGGATCTGATCTACGGCGCGCCGGGAGAGTCGCTGGACGATTGGAGCGCCTCGGTCGAGGCCGCGCTGGCGCTGGAGCCCGATCACATCTCCGCATACGCCCTGATCATCGAGGACGGCACGAAACTCGCGCGTCAGATCCGTCGCGGCGAGGTTCCTGCACCGGACGATGACCTGCAGGCGGACATGTACGAGCTGGTGGATAACCGACTCGGCGTCGCCGGCTACGACTGGTACGAGATCAGCAACTTCGCTCGCGGAGATGAGCATCGATCCCGCCACAACCTGGCCTACTGGCAGGGCACGGACTGGTGGGGCTACGGGCCGGGGGCACACAGCCACATCGCCGGGACCCGGTTCTGGAACGTCAAGCACCCGGCCGCCTATGCGCAGCGCCTGGATGCCGGGCTCTCGCCCGCACACGCCCGGGAGCAGCCCGATGCGGAAGCCGCTCGGCTGGAGCGGGTGCTGCTGCAATCGCGGATCCGCTCCGGCCTTCCAATCACGGAGATCGCGCCCGAGTTCCGCGCGAACGTCGCGGGGCTCATCGCCGATGGTCTGATCGAGCCAGGTGCGGCACTGCGTGAGCAGCGCGTGGTGCTGACGCGCACCGGTCGGCTCCTGGCCGACGCCGTGGTGCGCGCCCTCACCGAATAGGCGTCAGATCCAGCCCTTGTCACGCGCCACGCGGGCTGCCTGGGCTCGATTCTGCGTGCCTGTCTTGCCGATGGCCGACGAGAGGATGTTGCGCACCGTGCCGGCTGACAGATAGACCTCCGCCGCGATCTGCGCGATCGTGCTGCCACCGTCGGATAGCCGCAGCACCTCCTGCTCGCGCTCGCTCAGCGGGCTGGCACCCTCGAACAGGGAGGCCTCCGCCAGTGCTGGGTCGACGACGCGCAGACCGTCGTGCACCCGACGTACGGCGTGTGCGAGCTGAGCTGCCGGCACATCTTTGGCGAGGAGTCCTGACGCTCCCGCATCGAGGGCCTCGCGCACGTAGCCGGGGCGCGCAAACGTGGTCACGATCAGCACACGCGTGTTCGGGCTGGCCTCGAGCACCAGGCGCGTCGCGGTGATGCCATCTATTCCCGGCATCTGGATATCCATCAGACACACGTCGGGGCGCAGCTCCCAGGCACGTTGGGATGCCTCCTCGCCCGTGGCGGCCTCTGCCACCACCGTCAGATCGTCCTCAAGGTCCAGCAGCGCGCTCATGGCACCGCGAACGAGCGCCTGATCGTCGGCAAGCAGGAGGCGGATCTGCCCACTCACCAGACCACCCCCACTCTCGTGCCGCCGGTCGGCGCTTCCTCGACGGTGAGCAGGGCACCGGCTGCAGTCGCACGCTCGTGCATGCCGCGAACGCCGTTGCCCGCGGGTTCCCGCACACCGCGTCCGTTGTCCTCGACGCGCAGCACGCCGGGTTCGATGTGGATGTGGACGCTGTCGGCATGCGCATGTCGGACGATGTTGGTGGTGGACTCGCGGAGGATCCAGGCGGCAGGGATCGCCTGTGCCGGCGACAGGGTAGTGGCCTCGCCGGTGACGGACACGCTCACGCCGGCCGATTCCAGCGTGGCGGTGCTCTCCCGGATCTGCTCGTCGAGTCGCGTTCCACGCAGGCCCGTCGCGGTGGCACGCACGCCCTGGATAGCCTCCGTGCTCAGGGCGACGATCTGCGTCAGCTCCCGGCGGGCCCGGTCCGGGTCCGCCGCGATGAGTCGCTCGGCGAGCTCCGCCTTCAGCTTCACCGCCGTCAGCGTGTGGCCCAGAAGGTCATGGACGTCACGGGCGATGGAGACGCGCTCGTCCGACGCGGCGAGTTCGAGCCGCACCTTGTCAGAGGCGATGGAACGCCCGATCAGCCAGCTGGTGACGCTGTTGATGGCGGCCATCAACAGCACGACGGCAAGGATCTGAAGGTGCTCCAGCACCCGTCCGCTGACGGCCGTGATGAGCACGGCGATCAGGACGGCGCTGACCGTCGTGATCGGATGCCACAGCCCCCGCAAGGCGTAGGTTCCGTAGGCCATGAGGTAGGGGACGAAGCTCAGCACCTGCGTCTCGATGGCGGGCAGCGTGATCAGCGCACACACGATCTGCACGCCGAACAGCACGATGGCCGTGCGCCCGCTGGGCCCCCACGCCGTCCGCATTCCCGCCACGAATCCCAGGACGTAGACGACGGCGAACGTGATGGTTGCGGCCCATCCGGCGATGATCCACGCCGACGGCGCCGGCGAGGAGATGAGCGAAAGCGCCGGATAGATGAGGAACACCATCCAGACGACGGCCATCAGCCAACCCCACCGCTCCCACGGCGACGTGTGCGTCTTCGCGCCCGGCTCGGGGTTGGTCATGTGCCCCACCCTACCCAGCGTCACCGACGACGCCGCGAGCGCAGAACCCCGAACCGCACCAGCAGCACGAACACCGCGGTCCAGGCGACGACATTCAGCAGCAGCGCCCACAGCGGATCCGTTCCACCGTCGACGAGAGCGCCCTCGGTGGCCGGCCAGCGCACGAGGGCGACGTAGCCGTACATCGGCGTCCATTTCGCCACGTCCAGCATCACGCCCGACAGGGGCACGAACACATTGCCGAAGAAGCCGAAGAAGGTGATCGAGATCGAGGCGAGCGCCGCCGCCGAGTCGGAGTTGAAGGCGAGCCCGACGCCCAGGCCGTACAGGCCGAACATCAGGCCGATGCCGAGCGACAACGCCGCCGCGGCCGGCCATCGCCAGGCGTCCGCTGCTTCGGCGCCGGTGGCGATGCCCGCGATGAAAACGAGCAGCACCGACAGGGCGGCGAACGAGACGGCCGCCAGCACCTTGGTCACAGCGTAGGTCGACATGCTCATCGGGGTCAGTGCGAGCTGACGACCCCACCCCTGGCCCACCTCGGATGCGGCCAGCGAGCACAGCGAGCTCATGGCTGTGGCCGTTCCGTAGGCGCCCATCGACACCATCACGTAGAAGGAGACGTTCGCCTGTCCCACGCTCTCGGAGGCGTAGGACATGCTGGCGCCGAACAACAGGTACATCGCCACCGGCATGCCGATGGTGAAGGCGAGGGTGTAGGGATTGCGGATCTGACGGACGAGCTCGGTGCGAAACAGCGCGGGTGCGACGATGGTGCTCATGACGGTTCCTCCGTGAGCGAGGTGAACGTGGATTCCAGGGTGGGAGCGGCGATCTCCAGATCGGTCGCGCCGAGTGCGAGCAGTCGCCCCGCGAGTTCGTCGGAAGCCGAGGTGCGCACCGTGAGACGGTGGGCGTCCACCCTCACCTGCGCGACGGCGTCCTCTGCCCGCAGCCGGTCGGCCAGTGCCGCGATGTCATTCGGAACCGTCGCCGAGACGGTGCGGCCGCCAAGCGACGCGCGCAATTGGGCCGTCGGTCCGTCGGCCACGATCCGGCCCCGATTCATCACCACGGTGCGCCGGGCGAACTGCTCCACCTCCTCGAGGTAATGGGTCGCGAACACGATGGTGCGTCCGGCGTCCGCATCGGCGCGCATCGTGTCCCAGAAGCGGCGGCGAGCCGTGACATCCATCCCGGCGGTCGGCTCGTCCAAAACCAGGACATCAGGGTCGGGAAGAAGAGCGAGTGCGAACTTGACGCGCTGCTTCTCACCACCCGACAGCCGGCCCACCCGTCGCTTCGCGAGGGGGGTCAGATCGGCGCGATCCATCACCTCGCCGATGCGCTGCGAGACGTGGTGCAGGCCCGCGATGACGGCGATGGTTTCGCGCACGGTGAGGTCGGAGAGCAGCCCGCCGGTCTGCAGCACCGCCGAGAGGCGGCCGCCGCGGACCGCGATTCGTGGGCTGGCGCCCAGCACCTGCACGTGGCCGGCATCGGGTTCGCTGAGACCGAGCAGCATGTCGATCGTCGTGGTCTTGCCGGCCCCGTTGGGGCCGAGCAGCGCCGTGACCTCGCCGCGCTCGATGCGCAGGTCGATGCCGTCGACAGCGGTCATGAGCTGAGCGCCGCGACCGAATCGCCGGACGGCTCCGACGACATCGAAGGCAGGCGCTGTGTCGGTCCGTTCTCGGCTGGACCCGGCGGCCGTGTGGTGAGTCATGAATCCAGCAAACCGGAGCACCACACCGGCGTCAGGAGGGAGATGTCATGACCTGGACGTGACGAATGTCATGCGCGAGAGGGGGGTGCCACCCTCACCTGCGAGAATGGCCGGATGGATGAGAACCCCGGATCGAACCTCAGCGCTGAAGTGATCGACGGCACGTTCGACCTGGCCCGCGAGGGCCGCGTAGCACCTCTCGGCGAGATGATCGACGCCGGGGTCCCGATCGACACACGGAACACCCGCTCGGACACCCTTCTCATCGTGTCCGCCTACGCGCGCCAGGCAGACGTCGTTCGCGAGCTGCTCCGGCGCGGTGCCGCACTGGACACCGAGAACACCATGGGGCAGACGGCGGTGTCGTGCGCGGTCTTCCGCGGCGATGCCGAGATCCTGCGTCTGCTGCTGGAGGCCGGCGCGAATCAGGACGTCGGCTTCCGCACCGCCGCGCAGATCGCCGAGCAGTTCGGACAATCGGAGATGTCGACGATCCTCGCGGAGTACGCCGCACGTTCCTGAACGCGCTCAGCGCATCGCGTCCACCACGGCGGCGCGCCGCACCGGCTCCGTGCGCGAGTGGGTGTCGAACACCCGCGTGAGTCGGTCGGCGTCATACGCGGGCCAGCCCGGGTCACCGGTGTGAGCGAAGGCGACCCACGCGGAGTGCATCTCGTCGGCCAGCGACTGCGGCGCGCCAGCCCCAGCCATCCGCTTCGTCTCCGCGTCGCCCAGCGCGTCGAAGACGAATCCGAGTTCGAGAGCGTGCGCGGCGCGCAGATCCCGGACCGGACTCGGCCACGCGAACTCGTACACGAAGGTGGGCGCGGGTCGAGCTGCTGCTATCCGCAGCATCGGCGCACGCAGCAGGAACTCCGTCGCGATCTGACCGAACACCTCACCGACGGACGCGTTGGGCCACACCCGTCGGCAGGCGGCCACGGCGGCTGCGGGGATCCGCAACGCGAGCCGGGCGAGGAGCAGCTTCGTGGCCGTGATGGACTGCAGCGCAGCGGGCGGGAACCAGAGGCGATACTCGTCCGTGTTTGTGCCGATCAGCACCGGGATGTCGACGTCCACGATCGCAGCCTCGGGTTCGCGGGGCAGGTCATCGGACAGCGCGAGGGTGAACGCGGGAGCACCCCCGATCGGGGACGACCCCGCGGCCTGCGCTACGCGCGCGGCGACGATCGCCTCCGGCGCCAGTTCCGCGAACGCCGCGCTGTTCGGTGCCACACCGAGGCGTTTCGCGAGAGCGCGTGTGATGCGCCCGGCCTTCTTCGGCTTGCCGGCCGACAGCGGTCCGGACTGGATGATCGCGCCGGCCGCGAGGTCTCGGGTGTCCGCCATCGACAGCAGAGCCGCGACGAGGGCGCCGCCGGCCGACTCGCCCATCAAGGTGATGCGCGCCGGGTCGCCGCCGAACGCCGCGATCTCCGCGCGCACCCAGCGCAGCGCGGCCGCGGCGTCGGAGACACCGAGGTTCAGCGGGGCATCGTCGTCGAAGACGGAGAACCCCTCCGAGCCGAGCCGGTAGTTGATCGAGACGAAGACGATGCCGTCACGGGCGAAGGATGCGCCGTCATAGGTGGACAGCGCCGCGGCACCGCGCTCCAGCGCGCCGCCGTGAATCCAGAGGATCACGGGCGCACCGTCTGCGGCCGTCGGACGCCAGATGTTCGCGGTGAGAATCTCCTCTCCCGCAATCTCGACAGAGCCCAGCAGCTCGGCCGTGGCGCCCTGATATGGCGCCTGCGGAGCCGTCGGTCCGAAGGTCAGAGCGTCGCGCACACCCTCCCACGCTGAGACGGGCTGCGGGGGTCGGAACCGGTTCGGGCCGAAGGGCGCGGCCGCGTAGGGAATGCCCAGATACCGCTCCGTGTCGCCGATGCGGGTGCCGCGGACACCTCCGGCGCTGATGACTCGGGTGACATCGTCGTCGCTCATTCGGCCATGCTAGTTGCACGGCTGCGGCGCGCGTCAGTCGCGATCCGCCGAGTCGGAGCGCGCATCCAGCCGAAGTCGGTAGAATTGGCACTCAGAGCATTCGAGTGCCAGCAGCAGAGGAGGCGACATGGTCACCGAGCGCGGCCTGCGCGTCCTCCGGGCCATCGTCGAGGACTACGTCGACACCAATGAGCCCGTCGGCAGCAAGTCCATCGTCGATCGGCACCATTTCGGCGTCTCCGCCGCCACCATTCGCAACGACATGGCCCTGTTGGAGGAGGAGGAGCTGATCGCGGCGCCTCACACCTCGTCGGGCCGTGTGCCCACCGACAAGGGCTATCGGACGTTTGTCGATCACCTCGCGGAGCTGCGGCCACTGACCGCGTCGCAGCGGACGGCCATCACGTCCTTCCTCTCCGATCCCACGGACCTCGACGACCTCCTCGGGCGCACCGTGCGCCTGCTCACCCAGCTCACCGGTCAGGTGGCGCTGGTTCAGTACCCCTCGTTCGCTCGCGCCACCGTGACGCATGTCGAGATCGTGCGCATCGCCGAACGTCGCGTTCTGGTTATCGTCGTGACCGATACCGGCCGCGTCTCCCAGCGTGTCGGCGGCATCAGCGAAGACATCGATGAAGCCGACACCGGTGTGCTCCGGGCCCGACTCAACACCCTCCTCACCGGGCACTCGGTCGGTCGAGCCGCCGAGCGCCTGTCGGCCGAGGTTCCTGCGACTCCGGAGCTGCGCTCCGTCTATCACGACGTCGCGGCCCTCGTCGCGGAGGAGCTGGAGGAGTTTCGCCAGGACCGGCTGGTAATGGCAGGAGCGGCAACCCTCGCGCGTCGCGAGCAGGACTTCCGCGGCAGCATCCATCCGCTGCTGGAGGCCATCGAAGAGCAGGTCACGCTGCTGCGGCTGATGGGGGAGATGACCGCGGGGGAGAACGGCCTGGCGGCCAGCATCGGACGTGAGAACGCGTCCTTCGGACTTGCGGAGGCGGCCGTGGTCGCCAGCGACTACGACGCCTCCGGATCGAGCGCGCGGGTGGGTCTCATGGGTCCCACGCGCATGGACTATTCCAGCAACCTCGCGGCGGTGCGGGCCGTGGCCCGCTACCTCACGCGGCTGCTGGACGAAGACGAATCGCGCCGCTGAGGCGCACGGGGACCGCCCCCAAGAAAGGTGACTGTGGCCGACCACTACGAAGTCCTGGGTGTCTCGCGAGAGGCCAGCCCGGAGGAGATCAAGAAGGCGTACCGGCGTCTGGCGCGCCAGCTCCACCCCGACGTGAACCCCTCTGCGGATGCCGAGGACAAGTTCAAAGCGGTCACTCACGCCTACGACGTGCTGAGCGATCCCGAACAGCGCCGCCGCTATGACATGGGCGGCGACGACGCGTTCGGCGGCGGCGGCTTCGGCGGATTCGGCGACATCTTCGAGACATTCTTCGGTGCGGCGGCCGGTGGTGGCGGACGCGGGGGCCGACCGCGCTCTCGTCGTGAGCGCGGCCAGGACGCGCTGGTGCGCGTGACGCTGGAGCTCGGCGACGTGATCTTCGGTGTGCACCGCGACATCGAGGTGGACACCGCTGTGCTGTGTGAGACCTGCCAGGGGTCGTGCTGCGCGCCCGGCACCTCGCCGCAGACCTGCGACATCTGCCACGGCACCGGCCACGTGCAGCGCCAGGTGCGCAGCCTCCTCGGCAACGTGCTCACCACCCAGCCATGCAACGTGTGCCAGGGCTACGGCACCACGATCCCGAGTCCTTGCGCCACCTGCGCGGGCCAGGGACGCGTCCGCTCCCGTCGGACCGTCGGTCTCGACATCCCCGCGGGCGTGGAGACCGGGCTGCGACTGCAGCTGCCGGGATCCGGTGAGGTCGGCCCGGCCGGCGGCCCCAACGGCGACCTTTACATCGAGGTCACGGTGGCACCGAACGCGGCGTTCTCCCGCGATGGCGACGACCTGCTCGCCACGCTGGAGGTGTCGATGACGGATGCGATCCTCGGCACCGAGACGCGTATCGACTCGCTCGACGGTCCGGTGGATCTGGAGATCCGCCCCGGCGTGCAATCCGGTGACGTCCTCACCATCAAGGAGCGTGGCATCACGCCGCTGCGCGGCAGCCGGCGCGGCGACCTCCGCGTGGGTGTCCAGGTGGTGACCCCCACGCGCCTAGACGCGAAGCAGCGCGCCCTCATCGAGGACTTCGCGGCGCGCGCCAAGGCGCCGAATCCGCAGCTGGCCGAGTTCCAGCAGGGCCTGTTCTCCAAGCTCCGCGATCGGTTCCGGTCGCACTGATGGCCCTGCACTTCCTCGTCGATGATTCGGCTGAGCTGGCCGGTGATGACGTCGTGCTGACGGGCGCCGAGGCGCATCACGCCGCCACCGTGCGTCGCGTGCGCGTCGGCGAGGCTGTCACCGTCGGCGACGGTCGCGGCGCGTGGCACACCGGTGAGGTGATTGAGGTCGCCCCGAAACGCGTTGGCGTGCGGCTCACATCGCGATCCACGGTGCCGGCGGCGACCCCACGCCTCGTGCTCGCGCAGGCCCTCGCGAAGGGCGACCGAGACGAGCGCGCCATCCAGGCGGCCACCGAGCTCGGTGTCGATGAGATCGTGCCGTGGCAGGCCGCGCGCAGTGTGTCCCGCTGGGACGCCGCCAAAGCCGCCAAGGGCGTGCAGCGCTGGGCGAGCATCGTGCGGGAGGCCGCCAAGCAGGCGCATCGTCCGTGGCTGCCCTCCGTGAGCGATCCGGTCACCACCGCTCAGCTCGCACGTCGTTCCGACGATGCCCTCATCGTGGTGCTGGAGCCCAGCGCGGACGCACCGCTCACGGGTGTCGAACTCGCCGGTGCGCGGGAAGTCGTGCTCGTGGTCGGCCCCGAAGGCGGCATCGCGCCCGAGGAGCTGGAGGCGCTGCGCGCTGCCGGTGCGCACATCGTGAAGCTGGGGGATACGGTGCTTCGCACGTCGACCGCAGGGCCTGCCGCCCTCGCGGTCGCCGCCGTCTCCCTGGGCCGCTGGTGAGAGCGGCCGATAGACTGACCGCATGAGCGAGCCCTCCGTCTTCACCCGCATCCTGAACCGCGAGATCCCCGCTGAGATCGTTGCGGAGACCGATCGCGTGTTCGCCATCCAGGACATCGCTCCGCAGGCGCCCGTGCACCTGCTGGTGATTCCGAAGACGGCGCAGTATCGCGATGTGACTGAGCTCGCCGCCGCCGACCCCGCCCTGCTCGCCGAGCTGGTGGAGGTGGCGAAGAGCCTCGCGGAGGAGCGCTGCGGCGGGCAGTTCCGCCTCATCTTCAATACCGGCGCGAACGCCGGACAGACCGTCTTCCACGTGCACGCGCACGTGCTCGGGGGAGACCTGGAGGAGAAGAGCCTCGTTGGCTGACGAAAACACTGCGACCGTACGCATCCTGGCGGATGGGGTCGCCATGGTCCGACTTCTCGGACCACAGGACCGCCTGCTGCGCATGATCGAGAAGGAGCACCCCTCCGTCGACGTGCACGTGCGCGGGAACGAGATCACCCTGAGCGGCGAGTCCGCCGCCGTTGCCGCGGCGAAGGGCCTCGTCGATGAACTGCTCACGATGACCCGAGATGGCCAGGACCTGGCACCGTCGGATGTCGCCACCTCGGCGCGTCTGATGAACGCCGAGGGTGGGCCGCGTCCGTCCGAGGTGCTCTCCGAGCCGATTCTCTCGTCACGCGGGAGGGTGATCCGCCCGAAGACGCTGGGCCAGCGCGACTACGTCGACGCGATCGATGAGAACACCATCGTGTTCGGCATCGGCCCGGCCGGAACGGGAAAGACCTACCTCGCCATGGCCAAGGCCGTGCAGTCGCTGCAGCGCAAGGAGGTCGATCGCATCATCCTCACCCGCCCCGCGGTGGAGGCCGGCGAGCGACTGGGCTTCCTGCCCGGCACCCTCACCGACAAGATCGATCCGTATCTGCGTCCGCTCTACGACGCGCTGAACGAGATGATCGATCCGGAGATCCTCCCCAAGCTCATGGCGACGGGAACGATCGAGGTGGCACCGCTCGCGTACATGCGCGGCCGCACGCTGAACAACTCCTTCGTCGTGCTCGACGAGGCGCAGAACACCACCCCCGAGCAGATGAAGATGTTCCTCACGCGTCTCGGCTTCGGCACGAAGATGGTGGTCACCGGCGACATCACCCAGGTGGACCTCCCCGGCGGCACCAGCGGCCTTCGCGTGGTCAATCGTGTGCTGGCCGACATCGACGACATCCACTTCGCCCGCCTCACCAGTGACGACGTCGTGCGGCACAGTCTGGTGGGTCGGATCGTGGACGCCTACAGCGTGTACGACGAGAAGCGCACCGCCGCACGACACGAGCGCGAGCAGGCGGCCGAGTTCGCCAACCGCGCTGAGCGTCGCGGCGCCCGGCCCGCGGGCCCCCGAGACCGACTCCCCAAGCGAGGCTGACATGATCGAGATCAACAACGAATCCGGAGTCGAGATCGACGAGACGGTGCTGCTGCGCCTCTCTGTGAACAACCTCGCCCAGCTGCACATCAGCCCGGACGCCGACATCGCCATCGTGCTCGTTGACGAGGGGGCTATGGAGGCCCTGCACGTGCAGTGGATGGATGAGCCCGGCCCGACCGACGTGCTGAGCTTCCCGATGGACGAGCTGCGCCCCGGCACGCCCGATCGCCCGACGGACCCCGGGCTGCTCGGCGACATCGTGCTGTGCCCGCAGGTGGCCGAAACCCAGGCAGCGCAGGCGAAGCACTCGTTGATGGACGAGCTCATCCTGCTCACCACCCACGGCACCCTGCACCTACTGGGCTTCGATCACGCGACGCCCGATGAGGAACGCGAGATGTTCGGTCTGCAGCGCGAGCTCATCGCCGCGTTCCATTCCGCCGAGCGACGACACCGATGATCCCGTTCATCCTGCTGGCGCTGGCGGTGGTCCTGGTCGCCGTGGGCGGTCTCATGGCCGCTCTGGATGCGGCGCTGTCCGTGACCAGCCGCTCGTCTCTGATCGAATGGAGCCACGAGGGTCGTCGGGGCGACGCGCTCCGACGCATCGCGGACGACCTGCCCACGCACGCGAACGCCGTCGTGTTCATGCGCATCCTGACGGAGACCGCAGCCGCGGTGCTGGTCGCCGCGGCGTTCATGCTGCTGTTCGACAACATCTGGTGGGCGATTCTCGCTGCCGCTGTGCTCATGACGCTGATCTCGTTCGTGCTGGTGAGCACCTCGCCGCGCAGCGTGGGCCGTCAGCACGCGACCGGTCTGCTTCGCTCGGCTGCCGGCGTGGTGCGCCTGTCGCGCATCATCATCGGTCCGCTGTCGCACGCGCTGGTGGCCTTCGGCGATCGTGTCACGCCGGGTGTGACCCGGGGCGCCTCCTTCACCTCTGAGGACCAGCTGCTCAGCATGGTCGACGAGGCCGCCAGCCACGACCTGATCGAAGAGGACGACCGCGAGCTCATCCACTCCGTGTTCGACTTCACCGACCGCTTCGTCCGTGCCCTCATGATCCCGCGCACGGACCTCGTGACGCTGGAGGATGGCGCGACCGCGCGCGAGGCTATGGATCTCTTCCTGGAGACCGGCGTCTCGCGCGTCCCCGTCGTCGATGGTGACGAGGTGCTCGGCGTGCTGTACGTCAAGGATCTCGTCCGTGCCGCCTACGGGCACGACGGTGCCGACGTGTGGGAGGCCTCTGCTCGCCCGCTCGCTCGTCGCGCGGTCTTCGTGCCGGAGTCCATGAAGGCCGAGACGCTGCTGCAGCAGATGAAACGCGATGCCATCCACGTCTGCATCGTGGTGGACGAGTACGGCGGTGTCGCGGGTCTGGTCACGCTGGAGGATCTCATCGAGGACCTCGTGGGCGACATCTCCGACGAGTATGACAAGGAGTGGAGCGAGGTCACCGATCTCGGCGACGGGCGATATCGCGTGAGCGGTCGCTCGCTTCTCGAAGAGGTCGGCGAGCTGTTTGACCTCGAGATCGAGGACGACGAGGTCGACTCGATCGGCGGGCTGCTCGCGAAAGAACTCGGCCGCGTCCCCGAATCCGGTGCCTCGGCCACGGTCCAGGGCGTGGTCATCATAGCCGAGCACGGTCGCGGTGGTCCGCGAGACCTCGCCACCTTCATCGTGGAACGCGCAGAAGAACCAGCAACCGAGGCGGAGCCGCGCACGCGCGACATCCCCGTGATCAGGAAGGCCGAGTGATGCGCAGCGGATTCGTCACGTTCGTCGGACGCCCCAATGTCGGAAAGTCGACCCTCACCAATGCCCTCGTGGGTGAGAAGGTCGCCATCACCAGCGACAAGCCGCAGACCACGCGGCGGGCGATTCGCGGCATCGTCAACCGTCCCGTCGGTCAGCTCGTGATCGTGGACACCCCCGGCATCCACAAACCGCGGACGCTCCTCGGTCAGCGCCTCAACGACCTCGTGGAGCAGGTGCTCGGGGATGTCGACGTGATCGCGCTGTGCGTGCCGGCGGGGGAGAAGGTGGGTCCTGGCGACCGCCGTATCGCCGCGTCACTGGACGGCTACGGCCGCGCGAAGAAGGTCGCCATCGTCACCAAGACGGATGACGCCTCCAAGGACGAGATCATGGAGCGGTTGATGGAGGTGGATTCGCTGCGCGAGGACTGGGCGGCCGTGATCCCGCTGTCGGCCGTCAGCGGAGACCAGCTCGACGTGCTGGCCGACGAGCTCCTGCAGCTCATGCCGGAAGGCCCCGCGCTGTATCCCGAGGGGATGACGACCGATGAGGCCATCGAGGATCGGATCGCGGAGATCATCCGTGAAGCCGCACTCGAAGGCGTTCGCGACGAGTTGCCGCACTCCATCGCGGTGACGATCGAGGACGTCTCCGAGCGGGAGGACTCCGACCTCACGGATGTGTTCGCAAACATCGTCGTCGAGCGGGACAGCCAGAAGGCGATCATCATCGGTCGCAAGGGGTCGCGCCTGAAGGATGTGGGTGCCCGTGCTCGGGCACAGATCGAGCCGCTGCTGGGCACGCGGGTGTTCCTGTCGCTGCGTGTGCGCGTCGCGAAGGAATGGCAGCGCGATCCGAAGCAGCTCGGTCGCCTCGGATTCTGACCCAACGCCGCCGTTGTGATCACAACGCGGCATTTGATCGTGAAAAATGTTGGTGACTCGACACTGCGTCGGATAGTGTGAGATCACTCCACACGGAGGGCTTTCTGCCGCTTCGCTGTGGGGCGACGAGACGCATATTGCGTGGGGACGCTGGGGGTGTCTCGTCACGCCGGGGCGGAGGATGATCTTCCAAAGCCCCGGCTTCAACTTTTTCCGGGACGCTTCGCTCCGATCCTATGTGGCCGATGACCCCCGCGTGTCTCCATCCGCGTGCGTTCATCCCTCGAGACTTCCGTCTGTGGGCGGGAATCGCCGCAATGCGCGGATTGTCGCCCACAGACGGAAGTCTCGCGGTCAAAACAGCGCGTGTTAGCATGGCTGAATGCTCATGGGTGTGCTTCTTCTTAGCCGCCGCGACGAGACCTTGATCTAGGGCCTTCCTCGTCGCGGAGTCTGGCGTTGGCCCGCACATCTGCAAGAGAGAAGCGAAGCCATGAAGAACACCCAGCAGCCGTCGTCCATGCCGATCCACAAGTACCGTCCGTACAGCGAGATCATCAACGTCGATCTGCCCGATCGCACCTGGCCGTCGCGTCAGATCACCGAAGCGCCTCGGTGGTGCGCCGTCGACCTGCGCGACGGAAACCAGGCGCTGATCGATCCGATGAGCCCCGAGCGCAAGAAGGTCATGTTCTTGCTGCTCGTGGAGATGGGCTACAAGGAGATCGAGGTCGGCTTCCCGTCGGCCAGCCAGACCGACTTCGACTTCGTCCGCGAGCTGATCGACGAGAACCTGATCCCCGACGACGTCGTCATCCAGGTGCTGACCCAGGCACGCGACCACCTGATCTCCCGCACGTTCGAAGCGATCGCGGGTGCGAAGCAGGCCATCGTCCACCTGTACAACTCGACCAGCATCCTGCAGCGCGACGTCGTGTTCCGCAAGAACAAGCAGGGCATCATAGACATCGCGCTCGAGGGCGCGCGCCTGTGCCGCGAGTACGAGAAGCGCATCCCCGAGACCGAGGTGTTCTACGAGTACTCGCCCGAGAGCTACACCGGCACCGAGCTGGAGTTCGCGGTCGACATCTGCAACCAGGTGATCGAGATCTTCGAGCCGACTCCCGAGCGCAAGGTCATCATCAACCTGCCCGCCACGGTGGAGATGGCGACGCCCAACGTCTATGCCGATTCCATCGAGTGGATGAGCCGTCACCTCAATCACCGCGAGAACGTCATCATCTCGCTGCATCCGCACAACGACCGCGGGACGGCCGTCGCCGCGGCAGAGCTCGGCTACATGGCCGGCGCCGACCGCATCGAGGGCTGCCTGTTCGGCAACGGTGAGCGCACCGGCAACGTCGATCTGGTGACGCTCGGCATCAACATGTTCACGCAGGGCATCGACCCGCAGATCGACTTCAGCGACATCGATCGCATCAAGCGCACCGTGGAGTACTGCAACCAGCTGCCCGTTCCCGAGCGCAGCCCCTGGGGCGGTGACCTGGTCTTCACCGCGTTCAGCGGATCGCACCAGGACGCGATCAAGAAGGGCTTCGAGGCGATGGCTGCCACGGCGGCCGAGCGCGGTGTGTCGGTGGACGAGCTGGAGTGGGCGGTTCCCTACCTGCCGATCGACCCCAAGGACCTGGGGCGCTCGTACGAGGCGGTCATCCGCGTCAACTCGCAGTCGGGCAAGGGCGGCGTCGCCTACCTGCTGAAGACCGACCACGCGCTGGATCTGCCGCGCAAGCTCCAGATCGAGTTCTCCGGTGTGGTGCAGCAGAAGACCGACGAAGAGGGCGGCGAGCTCACCAGTCGCCAGATCTGGGAGATCTTCTCCGACGAGTATCTGCCGGCCGACGTGTCCGAGCAGAAGTGGGGCCGCTTCGAGCTCCTCGCCACCCGCACCGCCAGCGACATGACCGGTGACGTCATCCTCGACGTCACGATGCGTGACGGGGAGGAGCGGATCGAGGCCCACGGCGTCGGAAACGGTCCCGTCGCCGCGTTCCTCACGGTCGCCAACGAGGCCGGCTTCGACATCACCCTGTACGACTACGTGGAGCACGCGATGAGCGCCGGCGGTGACGCCCAGGCGGCGGCATACGTGGAGCTCTCCGTCAACGGCGACCGGTTGTGGGGGGTGGGCATCGATGGCGACATCTCGACCGCGTCGCTGAAGGCGATCGTGTCTGCCGTGAACCGTTCGATCCGCACGCGCGAGCTGTCGGCCGCGCTGGTCTGACACCGACACGACGACAACGGGCCCCGGCGATCGCCGGGGCCCGTTCTCGTCGGTTCAGGGCTTGACGATGCGGATCACGCCGGTCTCGGCGGCCACCTTGCGGCGGTGAAGCATCCGCTGCTCGGGAAGCGAGAGGTCGAAGACGACGGCCAGCAGCCGTACTCCCGCCGTCACCAGGATGCCGAGGATCGCGGCCGGGCCGAAGGCCATGCCGAAGGCGTTCGCGACGACGATCGCGACGCACCCGACTCCGGCCGCGACCGCGTACAGCGAGCCGACATGCATCACCGCGACCGGCAGCCCCATGATCACGTCGCGCAGGACCGATCCACCGACCGCGGCGCAGACGCCGACGAAGATCGCGGGAACGATGGGGAGGCCCAGTCCCAGCGCTTTGGTGGTGCCGAAGGCGCCGAACATGCCGATCGCGAAGGCGTCGAGCACCACGATGATGGCGTTGGCGCGGTGCAGGAGCCCGGCCAGAAGCATGCCGACGAGTGAGGCGCCGCTGGCGGCGATCAGATACCAGTTGCTCTGCAGCGTGGCCGGCGCAACTCCGAGCATGAGGTCGCGGATGAGACCGCCACCCATTCCCACCAGCACGCCGATCAGCGCTACGCCCAGGAGGTCCAGGCGCCGCTGCCCCTGGAAGCCGGCGGCGAACATCGCCCCTTGCAAGCCACCCAGACCGACGGCGGTGAGGTCCGCCCACAGCGGGATCATGAACGCATCCTGTGTCACTCCTCCATTCTCGTCTTCTCCGGGCACGGCTGCGGCCTTGCATCCGACCGTGTCCAGCGCACGGGGATAGGTTGGGCGCATGCCGATGCGTCACACGAGACTCTCCGACACCAGTACCGAGATCACCGCGGGCCTGGAACGGATCCGCACCGAACTCGCGTTGCCCGACGGGTTCTCGGAGGCCGTCGAGAAGGAAGCGGCCGCGTCCGTCGCCGCGATCGCGCTGCCGGACGCCGATCTCACCGATATCGAGTTCGTGACCATCGATCCGGAGGGCTCTCGCGATCTCGATCAAGCGCTGCACATTGCTCCGGACGGCGACGGACACATCGTGCACTATGCGATCGCCGACCTGCCCGCTGTCGTCCCTGCTGGTGGCGCTGTGGACACGGAGTCTCACCTCCGCGGGCAGACGCTGTACGCGCCGGACGGCTCTGTACCGCTGCACCCCCGCATCATCAGCGAAGACGGCGCGAGCCTGCGCGAAGGCCGCGTGCGCTCCGCGTACGTGTGGCGGATGCACCTGGACTCGGACGGAAACACCGTGCGCACCACGTTGCAGCGGGCGCGCGTGCGCAGCCGGTCGCAGCTGTCGTATCGCGAAGCGCAAGAGCGGATTGCGGCCGATGACGGGCTGCTTGCGCCACTGCGCACGGTCGGGGAGCGGCGACTGCGCCTTGAGGCGGCGCGCGGTGGGGCATCGCTCGACATGCCCGAGGAGGAGATCGTCCACGCGCACGGCTTCTGGCGCATCGAGCGGCGGGACCTGTTGCCGGTGGAGCAGTGGAACGCGCAGATCTCGCTGATGACCGGCATGGAGGCCGCGAACATCCAACTGGCGGCCGGTGCGGGCATCATCCGCACCATGCCGCGTCCGGCTGCCGCCGACATCGACCTCTTCCGTGCCCAGGTGTCCGCTCTCGGCCTGGTGTGGGCTGCGGGGCAGACCTATGGCGAGTTCCTGCGCGGGCTGGATCGGGAGCGTCCCACGACCCTCGCGGTGCTGAGCGCAGCGCGTCGTCTCTTCCGGGGCGCGGGGTATCGCGTGATCGACGGACCGCTCTCCGAGGCGGACGCCGTGCACGCAGCGATCGGTGCACCGTACGCGCACACGACCGCACCGCTGCGTCGTCTGGTGGATCGCTATGCTCTCGCGCACTGCGAGGCGCAGGCGAACGGAAACCCGGTCCCGGCCTGGGCCACGGCGGGACTGGCGGAACTGCCGGGCATCATGCAGCGCACCGGACAGCTGGCCGGGCGCCTGGAGCGAGAATCGCTCGATGTGGTCACAGACGCGATCCTCGCCCCACTGGTGGGGCACCGGTTCGACGCGATCGTGATCGAGCAGCGCGGTGAGAAGCCGGCGCGGATCGAGCTGGTGGCGCCGCCGCTGGAGACCGACGCGCGCGTCACCGCGCCGGCCGGCACCCGCATCCGCGTCAAGCTCGACAGCTTCGACACCGAGAAGGGCCAGCCCACCTTCGTCGTGGCAGACGACTGACACCCGTGTCCGCGGCCGCAGTGTCCGTGGTGCGACCGATAATGGACTGTGCCCACCTATCGAGATGAAGCCGTCGTGCTGCGAACCCACAAGCTGGGTGAAGCCGACCGCATCGTCACGATGCTGAGCCGCCGCCACGGCAAGATCCGGGCGGTCGCGAAGGGGGTGCGGCGCACATCGTCTCGGTTCGGCGCACGACTGGAACCGTTCATGGTGGCCGACGTGCAGCTCTACGCCGGGCGGTCGCTGGATACGGTGCAGCAGGCGGAGTCGATCGGCTCCTATGGGGCAGAGATCGCGGTGCACTACGACCGTTACACCGCCGCCCACGCGATGGTGGAGGCGGCGGATCGGCTGGGTGATGCCGAGGCCACAGCGCAGCAGTATCTGCTGCTGGTCGGGGGACTGCGTGCTCTCTCGCGCGGCGAGCACGCCTCACGATCGATCCTCGACTCGTATCTGCTGCGCGCGATGTCGCTGTCCGGATGGGCGCCGGGACTCGACGACTGTGCCCGCTGCGGGGATCCGGGTCCGCATCAGATGTTCATGGCGCAGGCGGGCGGCATGGTGTGTCGTTCGTGCGCGCCCGCGGGAGCCGCCCGCGTCGAACCGGCCACCATCGAGTTGTTGCGTGCCCTGATCCAGGGCGACTGGGAGCAGATCGACGCAGCGTCCCACCGCGAGCACGCGGCCGCCGCCGGACTGGTGGCGGCATATACCCAATGGCATCTGGAGCGCGGTATCCGCTCCCTGGCACACGTGGAGACTCCGTGACCCCGAAGCCCTACACGCATCGGGACGCCGTCCCGTTTCGTCCGGTCGACTGGACGGGCGAGTATCCGCCGGCGTATCCGAAGGGCAGCGTTCCGCAGCATGTCGCCGTCGTGATGGATGGCAACGGTCGGTGGGCGAATCGACAAGGACTCTCCCGCATCGAGGGTCACAAGGCAGGCGAAGCCGCGCTGCTGGACGTTGTCGCCGGTGCGCTGCAGGCGGGTGTGAAGCATCTGTCGGTCTACGCGTTCTCCACCGAGAACTGGGCGCGATCGCCCGAAGAGGTCCGCTTCCTGATGGGCTTCAATCGGGACGTGCTGCACCGCCGGCGTGACCAGCTCAACGAGTGGGGAGTGCGCGTGCGATGGGCGGGTCGTCGACCGCGGCTGTGGCGCTCGGTGATCTCCGAACTCGAGTACGCGCAGGAGCTCACGAAGCACAACTCGGCGCTCACCCTGACGATGTGCGTCAACTACGGCGGCCGTGTCGAGATCGCCGACGCGGTGCGCTCGATCGCGGATGACGTCTCAGCGGGACGCCTGCGGCCCTCCGCGGTGACGGAGAAGCTGATCGCCAAGCGGCTTTACCAGCCCGATATGCCCGACGTCGACCTGTTCGTGCGATCCTCCGGTGAGCAGCGGACCTCGAACTTCCTGCTCTGGCAGTCGGCCTACGCGGAGATGGTGTTCCTCGACACACTGTGGCCCGATTTCACGCGCCGTGACCTCTGGCGCGCGATCGACATCTACACCGGTCGTGAGCGTCGTTTCGGCGGTGCCGTCGACGTCCCCGACGCCACGGCCTGACGCGAGACACCCCTCTGCGGTCGAGAAACCCCGCGATGCGGGGTTTCTCGGACTTGCTTGGGTGTCTCGCGGGGTGTCTCAGGGGAAGACGAGCTCGGCGTCCGTGTAGAGGTACAGGCGCTGCAGCGACGTGCCGAAGGGCTTGAGCGCGAGGCAGGACTCGTCGGTGGTGCAACGCGACACCGGATCGTCCTCGGAGTAGATCCGGAACGCGTCGATCTTCAGACGGAGATCCTGGCCCTCGACGTTGGCCTCCAGGTCGCGCCCGGGGTATCCGACCGCGTAGCGGACCGTTCTGGCGTCGTAGCCCATGCCGATCCACGCGGCGCGCACGAGAGAGCCCACGGCACCGTGATCGGAATGGTCGGGACGCCGCGGGTCGTCTCCCACGTGCATCGTGGCTTCGGTGGGAACCAGCGTGATCAGCTGGTGCGGCTGGAAGGCGGCGATGATCTCCTGCACACTCGCCAGCAGCTGATCACGCGTCACGATCGCACCGGTGTCCACCTGGGTCATCTCGGAGATCGTCCCGGCGTTCATCGACGCCAGCGAAGCGCGTCCGGTGGCGTCGAACCCAGAACCGTTGAGGTTTCCATCCGGAAGGCGAAGGAGGGTGATGGTGAGGCGCGCATCGTCGGCCGGGGCGATCACTGTGGCGTGCATTCCGGTCAGGAGCGTGACATCCCGCGTGGTCCACTCGACCCCCGAGACGCCGCGCATCGCGTCGTACGCGTTGCGCAGTCCGCGTTCGCGACCCTCGACATAGCCCATGCCCTTCCCGGCGTCGCCGGCGGTGAGAAACACCGTGTGCACGCACTCACCCGAGCGCAGCGCGGTGATGAGCTGCGGGTTCGCGAACAGCAGGTCGTCGTCGTAGTGCGCCATGATCGACACCGTCGTTGATGCGCCGTCGGGGCATGGGGCCGCGAGAGGGGAGACAGGCTGCGGGGCCTCGGTCGGCGTCGCTTCGACCAGGGGAGTCGGTGCGCTCGTGGGGGCGTCGGGGGTGAGCGGCGGGATCACGGGAGCACTCGCGGGGGTCGCACATCCGCCGAGGACAAGTGCGACGACGATGGCCGCTGTGCCGAAACCCGCTCGTATCGCTCCACGAATTCGTCCTCTTCCTGACGCGCCGGTCCGCACGGTCCGATCTCCCCCTGATAGCACTGTCAGCATCCTCGCACAGCAGATCGAAAGGAAGGTGTGCGATCGGCTGTGTGTCTACCCTACGGCGGCGACGACACGCCGAGGAGTGCGACGGCTGACCAGGATGCCCACCACGATGACCGCGCAGCCCACCGGCTCGTTCCAGGTGATCGCCTCGCCGCGCACCAGCGCGCCCAGGGCAACGCCGACGACGGGGGAGAGATACGTCACTGTCGACGCGTTCGTGGCTCCCCAGGCGGTGATGACGTTCGTGTTCCACACATATGCCAGGCCTGTCCCCAGCGCTCCGAGCGCCAGCATGCTCACCACCACAGGCCAGGTCAGCGTGACGGGAGTCAGGGCGGTGAACGGCGCGACGAGGAGCATCACGACGGCAGCGATGCCCACCTGCATCGTCGCCACGGGGACCGCGGGCAAGCGCAGCGGGGTCACGTAGCGGCGGAGGTAGACGAACGCGATCCCGTAACACAGTGTGGCACCGAGACACGCGGCTTGAGCGAGCACGGCGTTCTCACCTGAGAAGCCATGCCAGGGTCCGAGGACGAAGATGACGCCGGCGAATCCGAGCAGCAGGCCGATCAGTCGCGGTGCCGTCAGTCGTTCCTCTCGCAGCGCCAACAGAGCAACGAGCATCGTCATCAGCGGCGTCGTCGCGTTGTAGATGCTGGCGAGGCTCGAGTCGATGAACTGACCGGCCCACGAGTAGAGCAGGAACGGGATCACACACAGCAGCATCGCCACCACGCTGAGGTGAGCCCAGGTGCGTGGTTCGCGGGGGAAGCGTGCTCGAGTGACGGCGCAGACGGTGAGCAGCACGATCGTGCCGATGCCGACGCGTCCCAGCACCACCTGGACTGGACTGAGTCCCCGCACAGCCTCGGCGATGAAGAGGAAGCTGGAACCCCAGATCAGCGCGGTGGCGATGAACTGAGCCAGGATGCCGATGCTGCGCGGATTCATCACCCCAGTCTGTCGGTACGCGGCGCGGAGCGCTGGCGGGAATCCGACATCGCACCGCGGAATCCTGCCGAAGCTGCCCCTATGAGAGCGCCGCGACGAACCGCGCTGTCTCCCGCGGGTGCCCGAACCGCACGATGCGCAGGTGGGGATGCTCCGATCTCAGCATCGGGATGTACGTGTCCCGCCACATTCGGTGCGTGCGCGCTTCCCAGCGCAGCAGATGGTCCTCATCGGTGAACGCGTGCCAGAGCGGCGGCTCGATGTTGCCGGTGCCGGGCCACACCTCGCGGCGGCTGAGGCTGCGCTTCACGGTGCGGCGGATCAGTCGGGTGCGAGCGATCCGTCGCGGGTAGTCGAGCCACAGCAGCAGCTGGCCGCGCTGCGCCAGGAGCATGCCCACCCCGGAACCGAGGTACTGCAGTTCGCTCACCCACCGATCGCGCGAGGCGATCTCGGCGACGTCCTGCTCGAACTGCGGTCGCGGCGTCCAGTTCGGACCCCAGTGCAGGCGGTCGAGTTCCGTGTAGGGCAGATCTAGATGCTCGCTGACGGCGCGACACAGGGTCGACTTGCCGATCCCCGTGACCCCGCACACGAGAACGCGTTCGTGTCGGGGTGCTCTGCTCACCGCGGGAGGTTGGCTTCGATGACCTCGACGATGCTCGGGTCATCCGGACGCATCTGCGGACGGAAGCGGTGGATGCTGCCGGCGGGCGTGAGGACGAACTTCTCGAAGTTCCAGAGCACGGGACCGCGCTTGCCCTCCTCGTCCTTGGCCTTCTTCAGCGCCTTGTACAGCGGCGCGGCACCCGGGCCGTTGACCTTGACCTTGTCCTCGATCGGGAAGCTGATGCCCCACGTGACCGAGCAGTACTCCAGGATCTCCTCCATGCTGCCCGGCTCCTGTCCCAGGAACTGGTTGCACGGGAAGCCGAGAACCGTGAAGCCGCGGTCTGCATAGTCGCGCTGCAGCTGTTCGAGCTGCTCGTACTGAGGGGTGAGACCACACTTGGAGGCCACGTTGACGATCATCACGACGTCGTCGGAGAACTCGGACAGAGTGTGCTCGCTGCCGTCGGCAGCGAGGAACGGGATCGCGCGCAGATCTGTGGTGGTGTCGGTCATTCTCCGAGCCTACGACCGTCTCGGACTGCAGCGGCGCTCCTGGTCCGCGACTCTGGAAGAATAGGGGAGTGAACACGATGCTGGCAGAACAGAACACGGCGGATTCCGCCGCAGCGCCGGCCTTGCGCATCGGACCGATCGAGCTGGATGCTCCCGTGGTCCTCGCACCCATGGCCGGCATCACCAACACGGCGTTTCGACGCCTGTGCCGCGAGTACGGTGCCGGTCTGTACGTGAGCGAGATGATCACGTCGCGCGCGCTCGTGGAGCGCAACGCGGTCACGATGCGCCTGATCACGCACCACGAGTCCGAGACGCCGCGGTCCATCCAGCTTTACGGCGTCGACCCGAAGACGGTTGCCGAGGCTGTCCGCATCATCGTCGCCGAGGATCGTGCCGATCACATCGATCTGAACTTCGGCTGCCCCGTCCCGAAGGTCACCCGAAAGGGCGGTGGTTCGGCGCTTCCGTGGAAGCACTCGCTGTTCAACGAGATCGTCACCCAGGCCGTCCGGGCCGCTGAGCACCTCCCACTCACCGTGAAGATGCGCAAGGGCATTGACGAGGACCACCTCACCTATCTGGATGCGGGGCGCATGGCGGAGAACGCCGGCGTGGCAGCGATGGCGCTGCACGGTCGCACCGCGAGCCAGATGTACTCCGGGCACGCCGACTGGTCGGCCATCGCGAAGCTCAAGGAGACCGTCACCTCCGTGCCGGTGCTCGGCAACGGCGACATCTGGTCCGCGGAAGACGCCCGGCGCATGATGGCCGAAACCGGCTGCGACGGTGTCGTGGTGGGTCGCGGCTGCCTCGGCCGACCGTGGCTGTTCGGCGAACTGGCTGAAGAGCTGGGGCACGTCGCGAGCCCGAAAGTCGATGCCACCCTCGGCTTTGTCGCGAACGCCTTCAAGCGCCACGCCGAACTGCTCGTGGAGTTCTTCGAAGATGAGGGACGCGGCTGCCGTGACATCCGCAAGCACGTCGCCTGGTACTTCAAGGGGTACCCGGTGGGTGGCGACACCCGCGCCGCACTGGCCACCGCCTCGAGCCTGCAGGAGATCGACGACCTGCTCGGTACGCTCGACCTCGACGCACCCTATCCGGGCGCGGGAGCCGAAGGCCAACGCGGCCGGGCGGGAACGCCGAAGCGCACCGTCCTTCCTGATGGCTGGTTGGAGTCGCACGACATCGCGTCCGATCACCGGAGCAATTTGACCGAGGGAGAAGCGGACACCAGTGGCGGCTGAGCAGACGTCGAGCGCCGGCCGGCGTATCTCCGAGGGATATGTCGCCGCCGACGTCGAGCGATTCCACGGCGAGACCCACCGATCCGAACGTGACGACTTCGCGCGCGACCGCGCACGGGTGCTGCACTCGGCGGCCTGGCGACGTCTGGCCGCAAAGACCCAGGTGCTGAGCCCGGCGAGCCCGGCTGACTTCGCGCGCAATCGTCTGACCCACTCCCTCGAAGTGGCCCAGGTGGGTCGCGAACTGGCGACGAATCTGCGACTCAACCCGGACGTCGTCGATACCGCCTGCCTCAGCCACGACCTCGGCCACCCGCCGTTCGGTCACAACGGCGAGCGCGCCCTGAACGACTGGGCTTCGGGCATCGGAGGGTTCGAGGGCAACGCGCAGACGCTGCGCATCCTCATCCGCCTGGAGCCGAAGGTGATGGACGAGACCGGGACGGCGTATGGACTGAACCTCACGCGGGCCAGTCTGGATGCCTCGTGCAAATACCCGTGGACGGTCGATGCACCCGTTCCCGATCCGGGTGGTCGGCTGAAGTTCGGCGTCTATCCCGATGACGAGCCGGTGTTCCGCTGGATGCGCGAGGGTGCCCCCGGGCGCGTGCGGTGTATCGAGGCGGAGGTCATGGACCTCTCCGACGACATCGCCTACTCCGTTCATGACTTCGAGGATGCGATCGTCAACGGCTACCTCAACCCCGCGCGGCTGTCCGACCCGGCGGAGCACGAGGCGCTGGTGAGCGCGATCCAGTCGTGGGTGGGCTATGACTTCACCCGCGACGAGCTGGATGACGCGCTGTACCGGCTCACTCGTCTCCCGGTCTGGCTGCGCAGCTTCGATCACTCCCGCGCGGCCCTGGCGCGGCTGAAGAACCTCACGTCGGAGCTCATCGGCCGGTTCGCGCGCGCGGCCACGTCAGCCACGCGCGAGGCGTACCCGGTGGAGGTCATGACGCGCTATCACGCGCACGTCGTGGTCCCGCGGGTCGTGGAGGCGGAGGTCGCCGTGTTGAAGGGCATCATCGGCGCCACCGTGGTGTCCATCGAGGGTCGCAAGTCCATCTATAAGGAACAGCGACGCGTGCTGAAGCGCCTGGCCACCGCGCTCTGGCAGGACGGTGCGCACGCGCTGGATCCGGTGTTCGCCGCGGACTTCGGTGATGCCGTGGACGACACCGCGCGCAAGCGGATCATCGTCGACCAGGTGGCGAGTCTCACCGACCAGACGGCGCTGGCCTGGCACCGTCGCTACGTCGGCGACATCGACCCTGCGGACGTCGGCATCTGGTCGCCCGGATTCGGTGTCGGAGACCGGCGGCCCTGATGGTCGGACGCATCTCGCAGGCGGACGTCGAAGAGGTCAAGTCCCGCACCAACATTGGCGACATCATCGGGGAGCGGGTGGCGCTGCGCTCTGCCGGGGTCGGTTCATTGAAGGGGCTCTGCCCGTTCCATGATGAGAAGAGTCCGAGCTTCCACGTCCGCCCCCAGGTCGGCTTCTACCACTGCTTCGGCTGTGGTGCCTCCGGCGATGTGTACACGTTCCTGCGCGAGATGGATCACGTCACGTTCACGGAGGCGGTCGAGCGGTTGGCCGCGCGAGTCGGCATCACGCTGCACTACGAGGAGGGCGGGGGGCCCGCTCCCGAGACCAGCGGACGATCGCGCCTGTATGCCGCGAATGCCGCGGCGGCCGAGTACTTCCGAGCGCAGCTGGGGACCGCAGAGGCCGAAACCGGCCGCCGGTTCCTCGGTTCGCGCGGGTTCGATGCGGGAGCTGCGGCGCATTTCGGCGTGGGCTACGCACCGCGCGGCTGGAACGGATTGCTGGACGCGATGCTCACCCAGGGATTCACTCGGGACGAGCTCAGCGCAGCCGGACTCGTCTCCTCCGGGCAGCGCGGTGTGTATGACCGTTTCCGCGGCCGCGTGATCTGGCCGATCCGTGACGTCACAGGTCAGACCATCGGGTTCGGCGCCCGCAAGCTGTACGACGACGATCAGGGCCCCAAGTATCTGAACACCCCCGAGACCACCATCTACAAGAAGGCCCAGGTGCTCTACGGCCTGGATCTCGCCAAGCGGGACATCTCTCGCGGCGACCCGAAGCGCGTGGTCGTGGTGGAGGGCTACACGGATGTGATGGCTGCGCACCTCGCGGGCGTCACGACCGCGGTCGCCACCTGTGGCACGGCGTTCGGCACGGATCACATCACCGTGCTTCGACGGGTCATGGGCGATGAGTCTGCGGCGGGCGAGGTGGTCTTCACCTTCGACCCGGATGCCGCGGGTCAGAAGGCTGCGCTGCGGGCGTTCGGTGAGGCGCGGCGGTTCCAGGCGCGCACGTATGTGGCGGTGGGGCCGGACGGCCTGGACCCGTGCGATCTGCGCCTGGAGCGCGGCGATGCAGCCGTGCGCGCGCTGATGGACGCCAAGGTCCCGATGTTCGAATTCGTCATCGACCGCAAGCTTGAGGGCTTCGATCTGTCCAGTGTGGAGGGCCGTGTCGCGGGCCTTCGCGCCGCGGCGCCGATTCTCGGTGACATCTCCGATCCCGCGGTGCGCAGCGGCTATGAGCACGTGCTCGCGCGCCGGCTGGGCAGCGATCTCACCGACGTGCACCGTGCCGTGAGCTCGGCAGCGCGTCGCGAGAAGCAGCGCGAGGAGAAGGGGCCGGGGGAGCCGGCACCCGAGACAGGACCCGAGCCGATCCAGCGCGTCACGCTGGCCACCCTCCCGCGGACGGGTGATGTGATGCGCGAACGCGATGCGCTGATGGCGTTCCTGCAGTATGGGCATCAGATGGACACCCCTCTGCTGGTGCGCGCGCTGAGTCGTCCTCTGCTGCATCCGGGGCTCGAGGCGATTCGCGTGGCGATCCTGTCGGTCTCGGATCGGTCGCGTCCCGGGTGGGCGATGACCGCGATCGAAGCCGTGCGTGAGCCATATCGTGTACTGGCTGGTGAGATGCTCGCCGCGGAATTCCCGGCGCGAGACGAGCAGTCTGCGCTCGCCGCGGCAAACGACCTGGCTCTGGCGCTGGTCGAGCGTCAGCTGCGCGCGGAGAAGACGGAACTGCTGAGCGCCGTCCAGCGCGTGCCGGCGGAATCCGAAGAGGGCCGAGCGCTGCGTGTGCAGCTCCGGGATCTCGACATCGAGACGCGTCGGCTGCGCGGCGAGTAGCGCTTACCCCGTTCGTAGGTCAGGATGGACGCATGGCACGACGTCAGGACGAGTCCGCAGCCATCCGCGCAGACGATCTCAGCATCGGGGGACCCGGGGGTCTGCGCATTGTCGATGGGGTCTCCTTCTCCGTAGCGCCCGCCGGCACTCTCGTGGTGTCCGGTCCCACCGGCTCCGGCAAGTCCACGCTTGCGAGCGTCTTCGCCGGTGAGGCAGCCGACGGCGTGAGCGTGATCGGAGGCTCCGGCGAGGTGGCGGGCGTGAACGTTCGTCGTCCGGGACGTCGGGGCCGCCGCGAGTGGGATTTCCGCACCGGTTACCTGCCGCAGAGCGCAGGCACCGCGATGCCTCCGCGGCTGACCGTGGGGGAGCACATCGCCTTTCCCATCACCAGCCGTGATCGGAATGTGAACCACACGGCGCTGTCCGTGCGCATCGCCGCCCTGCTCGATGAGATGCATCTCCCGCTGGGTGCTGCCGACAAGTACCCCTACGAGCTCAGCGCCGGCATGCTGCAGCGGATCGCCTTCGCACATGCCGTCGTGCTCGATCCGAAGGTGTTCGTGGCCGACGAGCCCATGGCGAACCTCGATGTCGAGGTGCGCCACGTGGTGTATGACGCGATCCGTCGTCGCCAGCGTGCCTGGGGGATGGCGTCACTCCTGGTGACCAACGACCCCGACCTCGCACGTGAGCTCGCCGCCGACACGATGACGCTCCGTGCCGGTTCCGTGGTCGCCGTCGGCGATCACACCACGATCCCGCGGCCGCCGTCCACGTCGGCGATCTCGACCATCCCCGCGCGCTGATCAGCGACACTCCCGGGTCTCTTGCCATGTTCTGAGGCGATGGAATTCTTTGCTAGAGTTGATGTGTCGCCGCCACGGTGGTGATGATCCTCCATAGCTCAATTGGCAGAGCAATCGGCTGTTAACCGATAGGTTCTTGGTTCGAGTCCAAGTGGGGGAGCAGTAAACTCCCCGAAGCTCACGCTTCGGGGAGTTTTTCGTGCGGCGAAGACGCGGCGACGCGGCTCTGGCACCTGCCGGCGTGCGTCAGCGGGTGTCGCGAAAAGAGGGCATCGCGTCGAAAAGAGGACGACAGCAGTCGTGTCGTCCTCTTTTCGCGACGTCGTCCTCGTCTCGCGACATCGCCGTCACCTCGGCCGCGCGCGAAGCCGTCGACTCAGCCACAGGTCGCGAGCGCGGGGGCGGAGCCGCGGGCACGGCACCGTCACGCCGGCGGTGTGGCGTCTCGCCAGTAGGTCTGCACTGAGGCACCCGTCGCGAGGCGAACGATGTGGCGGGGACCGTAGCCCAGTCGTTCGTAGCGCGCATCGTTCGCGGGATTCGACGATTCCAGGTACGTCGGGATGCCAGCGGCGTCGTACTCGGCAAGCGCAGATCGCAGCAACGCCATGCCGTAGCCGCCGCCCTGTGCCTCCGGCGCGACGGCCAGCAGGGTGAGATACGCGTGGGGTTCGCTCGGGCGAGCGGCCACGAACTGGGCTCCGGCGCGATTTAGGGCCGCGGCCGCCTCGGTACCGAGCAGTTCGTGGATGAGGGCGTCGTAAGCGGGGTGGGCCTCGGGGGAGATCTCCTCTGCGCCTGGCGGATACCACACGGACACGGCGCGAAGCGGGCTCGCTTCGGTATCATCGCGCTTCTCGTCAAGCACGCGGGACTCCGAGAAGCGAAGCGCCTCGGTGATCATGAAGCGCCAGTAGGCGCTGGCGACCTCGGGGCGTGTGGAGGGGTCGGGGAATGACGGACCCCAGACAGGGTCATCGAAGAATGCAGACGTCACGATGCGCGTCATCTCATCGATGTCGGAACGAAGCGCCCGGCGAGCGGTGGGCTCGTCTCTCACAGTCAATCCTCGCTCCGAGTTGGTGGGGCTCGCCTGGACACGGGCATGCGGCCGGCGACGATCTCCTACGATACTGGGCTTGCGCCACCTCGCCGGGTGCGCGAGACCTCACAACACAGGGCCGCCCCGTGCGTCGAAGCCCGCGCACCCGCGAGTGAGCTATCGCCGCCGGACTATGCGCCCGCGCTGCTGAGCAGAGCGACAGCCTGAGCGAGGCGCTCGGCCACAGCGGCAGGCGCGACGCCCAGCAACTGTTGAGCGCTGCGGTCCGCCGAGATCACATGGCCCGAGAGCATGTTGAGCGCCTGGTACAGACCGACGACAGGCCCCGTGCTTTCGGCGCCGAACAGCGGCAGGATCAGGGTCCCGAAGTGCTCCGGGTCAATCGCCTCGTACACCACGTCGCGCCCAACCAGCGTCGCGAATGCGCTTGCGAGGTCGTCGCCCGTGAGCGCCGGAAGATGACCGACCGACACCACTCCCGTGATGGCCGTATCGGTCAGCAGACGCACCGCGACCTCGGCCACATCTGCGTGGGAGCTCCACGACACGGGGTAGTTCGAGGGCAGGGGATAGCGCAGCACTCCCGCCTCCTGCGCGGGACCCGCGACGACAGGAAGGAGAAGATTCTCCAGGTAGAGGCGGGGAGCAACGACCGCCAGAGATGTTCCCGAGCTGCGAACACCGTCGACGAGCTTGCGGATCGGGCTGGTCGCGTCAGCGGCGAGAGGCGATGCGGGGTCATCGACGATCTGCCCGCTGGTGGAGATGACGACGCGTCGCGGCGTGGCGATTTTCATCGCCGTCACGATCGCGTCGGCGTAGCGGTCGATCTGATCGGGGCTGCCGAGCGGGAGATGGACGAAGACTCCCTCGGCATCGTGATAGGCGGCGGCCAGCGACACGGCGTCGCCCAGATCGACGCGCACGGTTCGCACTCCGTCGGGCACGCCAGCGGGGGTGCGCACGGCGGCCGTGACGGGCAAGCCGGAATCGAGAAGTCGGGACAGGACGGGGGCGCCTTGGGCGCCGGTTGCGCCGTGAACGATGTAGGTCATGGCTCTATTAGTGCATGTGATGCACCGGTTACGGCAACTGCACTAATGGCGTATTCTGCAAACTGTGAGAAATGATCCCCTGCCCGAATGTGGCGTTGCGCGCTTCCTGATTCTGCTGGACGGACCCTGGGCCACATTGATCGTGCGCGAGCTGCTCCACGGGCCACACCGGTTCACCGAACTGCGCGAGGCGCTGCCCGGCATCAGTGCGCACACCCTCACGCACCGGCTGCGGGGGTTCGTTGCACATGGGATCGTCACGCGTACCGCCTTCGCCGAGATCCCTCCGCGCGTCGTGTATGAGCTCACCGAGCGCGGACAGCAGCTTCGACCCGTTCTCGACGCCATGAACGAGTGGGGGATCAACACTCCCGACGCGGTGTTTACGGGCGTCTGATCGAGGAGTCATTTGACATACCGCCCGTGCGGTTTTATAGTTGAGGCCGGGAGGCGCACATGACTGGTCGCACAGCAAAGGGGGAGGACACTCGACAGAGCATCCTCCAGGCGGCCAGTGAGGTGTTCGCTCGCCGCGGTTACGCCGGCGCACGGATGGAAGAGGTGTTCGAGGCGGTCGGTCTCACGAAGGGGGCGGTGTACTTCTACTTCCCCTCGAAGGAGACTCTGGCTCGGGCAGTGGTCGAACATCACAAGCAGCGATGGCTGGCCCTGGGGGAGGAGGAGGTCGCGCGTCACAGCGATCCGCTGGTTCAGTTCCGGGAGCTGGCGCGCCTGCTCATCACGCTGTCGGCATCCGATGCCGCCGGGTGGAGCGTCGTGCGTCTGGCTGACCAGCTGCCCTCCTCCGGTGAACCCTCGGAAGTTGGGGCAGGCAATCCTCTGGTGGACTGGATCGAGCTCATGGCGGGCATCATCCAGCGAGGTCAGGATGTCGGTGTGTTCGCGGCAACGCACCCGGCTGCCGATCTCGGCTTCGTCGCGGTTGCAGCCTTCGACGGCTTGAAGACGGCGTCTGACGCCGTCTCCCCGGGTGACATGGCGGAGTTTCGGCGCCGAGCGGAGATCCTGGTCGGCACCCTGGAGAGCGCGCTGCGCGGATAACGCTTCCGGCGTCCGTCAACTATTCATTTGTCTACAAAATAAACCATCTATGCGGTTTGGAGAAAACACATGCACACCCTCATCACGGGCGCTTCGTCGGGAATCGGTGAGGAGTTCGCCCGACAGTTCGCGGCACGCGGGCACGATCTCGTCCTTGTCGCGCGGTCGCGGGACCGTTTGGAAGACCTCGCCACGAGGCTGCGTGCGCAGCATTCGATCGCGGTGACCGTGGTGCCGCTCGACCTCGCGCAGCCGGGGTCCGCCGCCCAACTGCATCATGCGACCGTCGAGCTCGGCCTCGAGATCGACACGCTCGTCAACAACGCCGGCTTCGCCACCCACGGCGATCTGGCGGACGCCGATGCGGACCGGCTCGCGGCGCAGATCCAACTCAACTGCGGCACCCTCGTCGCGATCACGTCGCTGTACCTCCGCGCGATGAAGCAGCGCGGGCGGGGAACGGTGATCAACGTCGCCTCGACCGCGGCGTTCCAGCCGGTGCCACACATGGCCGTCTACGGCGCGACGAAAGCCTTCGTCCTCTCCTTCACTGAGGCGCTCTGGGGTGAGGTGAAGTCGCAGGGAATCCGTGTTCTCGCCGTCTGTCCCGGTGCGACGGATACGCCGTTCTTCGACGTGGCGGGCGAGGCGGCCGCTGCGGGATCGAAGCGCACGCCGCAGCAGGTTGTCGCGCGGGCCTTCGCCGCGCTGCGCAGCAACAAGCCGAGCGTCGTGGACGGTGCCGCGAACGCGCTCGTCGCCCGACTCGCCACGCGTCTTCTTCCCAAACGAGCACTCATCGCCGTCGCTGAACGCAGCGTCCGGCCCTAACTATTCACGTCAGGATCAACCACTCATGAACGCCAACACACCCCAGTCCACTGAAAACCCGATGCGACGTCGCCGGCGCGGCCGGATCGCCCGGCGCGTCGGCGTCATCGCCGCCGCGGTGGTCGCCGCTGCCGTGATCGCGGTTGCGATCGTGCCATCCCCGATCGACGCGGTCGCCTGGGCTCCGGCCCCTGCTCCCGCCCCGTCCGACGACCGCTCGCTGAGCAACCCCGATACGGTGACCGACGCGGTCGCTCACGCCGAGTTCCTGGCCTTCGACGCCGAGGGGCAGCTGTACTCGGGCGATGAGACCGGCTCCATCTTCCGCACCACGTTCGACCAGGACGACAAGCCGATCGCGACGACCACCTTCGCGACGACGGAGGGTCGCCCCAATGGCCTGGCTTTCGCTCCGGATGGCACCCTTTACGTCGCGGACATCGAGAAGGGACTGCTCGCCGTCGACCCTGAGGGGAATGTGACAACGCTCGTCGACCGAGACAGCCCCGCGAAGCTCCTCCAGGCGAATGAAGTGGTGGTGACCGCAGAAGGACAGGTCTATGTCACGGACACCACCACCTATCCCTCGGTATCGCTGGTGGAAGTGCTGGAGCACCGTCCGCACGGTCGGCTCCTGCACTATGACCCCGATACCGGCACGACCGAGGTGCTCATGACCGATCTCTACTTCGCGAATGGTGTGACCCTCTCACCGAACGAGGACTCGCTTCTCGTCGTGGAGACCTACTCCTACGATGTGCTCCGATACTGGCTCTCGGGTCCTCGGGCCGGGCAGCAGGAGGTCTTTGCCGAGAATCTCGTTGGCTTTGCTGACAACATCACCACGAACGCCGACGGAACGTACTACCTCGGCATGTTCACCGAGCGGGTTCCGCTCGTCGATACGCTCCACACGACGCCGTGGCTGAAGAACACGATGGCCAAGATCCCCGAGAGCGTGTTGAACGGCATGTCGGCCCCCACCGCGGCCGGTGTGGTTGTGCAACTCGGCGCCGACGGGAGTGTCGTCCGGACCCTGGCTGATCCTGCGGGCGACACTTTCGGGGTCACAACCGCTGTGGAACGGGATGGCTGGCTCTACCTCGGCACGGCACCGGGGGGAAGCGCAGGCATCCACCGAGTCGCGCTCGCTGCCAAGGAGTGAAGCACGCCCCTCGCGGTTCGTTCGTTCAGCGCCCTGCCCGGACGAACCGCGAGGGTTCACCCCCGATGCGTGTCAGCAGAAGCCCGAGCGTCAGCTGAACGAGTGCGCCACCCGCGAGGATTCCCAGCACCGGCGTCCACGAACCGGTGGCCTGGTGGATCGCGCCGGCACCGAGTGGCCCGACCGTTGCAAGCGTGTAGCCGACCGATTGGATCACACTCGACGCGCGCGCGGAATCTGCCGCGTCGCGCCCGAGTCCGGCGATCAGCACCAGGGCGAACGGGAACGCGCACATGCCGAGACCGAGGCACGCTGCCCACACCTCGGGCAGTGCCGTGGGTGCGAACGTCAGGCCGGCCACGCCTGCGATCGTGGCGGCGGCGATCAGCGTGAACCCGATACGCATCCGCACCGGGGTGCGGGTCAGCGGGACCACGAGCACCGTGGCCGGGGCACCGACCGCCATCATCACGGCGAGCAGGACACCGGCGCGTTCCGACGAGAGTCCGGAGCTGACTGCGATGCTCGGCAGCCAGCCCATCAGGATGTAGCTGAGCAGCGACTGCGTCGCGAAGAATCCGGCGAGCAGCCAGGTGCCGCGCGGCAAGGGCCGGCGCCCGGACTCCCCATCCGGGAGCGGAGCGTTGGTCGTCCGCCGGGATGCACCGAGCGGCATCGCGAAGGCCCACACACCCACCGCGATGATTGCCGGCACCGCCCACACGGCCAGTCCGATCGAGGCGCTGTCGAACGCTGTCGCGATCGGCACGGCCGCTGCCGCAGCCGCAGCGGCGCCGATCGACATCGCCGTCGAGTACACGGTCGTGATCGGCCCGATGTGTCGGCCGAAATGTGCGCGAACGACCGCGGGGAGCAGGATGTTGACGATCGCGAGACCGGAGGTGGCGATCACGGTTCCCGCCACCACGATCCACGGCGAGGGTAGTGCGCGCATCAGCAGGCCCGTGGTCAACACGATCATCCCGAGTCCGATCGTTCGCTCCACGCCGAGGCGCGCCGACAGTCGCGCCGTGCTCAGTCCCGCGATGGCGAAGACCGCAGTGGGGACTGCGGGCACGATCACGACCGTGACGTCGGTGAGTGCGCCACTCTCGGTGAGTGCCGTGAGCAGCGCGGAGGTGCTCGTGATCGCGAGTCGCAGGTTGAGGGCGACCAGGACCAGGGCGACCACCATGAAGGCCAGTCGACTCCGGCTCGGTACGGGGGAGTCCGTCATATTCATCCAAACGTCTAACGTCTAATCATTGAGCCGTACTATCATTGCATGCATGACCCTTACTCCGGTTCGCCAGAGCTCCCTGAGCGATCAGGTCGTCGACCGACTCCGCAGCGAGATCGTGGAGGGTCGCTGGCCCGTCGGCGAGCGCATCCCCCCGGAGCCGGAGCTGATGGAGAGTCTCGGCGTCGCTCGCGGCACCCTGCGTGAAGCGCTGCGGGCGCTGCAGTACAGCGGCATGCTCGACATCCGACGCGGCGATGGCACGTTCGTCAACGCTCGCAGCGAGGTGCCGGGAGCGCTCGCCCGTTCCGGCGGAACGCTCGCGGACGTGTTGGAGGCTCGCGCCGCCCTCGAGCCGCAGCTGGCGCGCCTTGCCGCGCTGCGCGCCACGGCCGCGGACATCACCCTCATCGAGACAGCGCTCGCACAGCGCGCGATAGCGCATCCCGACCACTGGGCCTCATCCGACGCGTTCTTTCACGAAGCCGTCGCGCGCGCCGCGCACAACCCGATCCTCTTCGAGGTGTATGCAGCCCTACTGCCCCGACTGCAGGAATCGGTTGAGGCGGCGATTCGCCGCTCCGGCTTCCAGGTGGATGATCCGCGCGGGCACGAAGAAGTTCTGGACGCGATCATCCGGCGCGACCCCGACGCCGCCAGCGCGAGTGCGGCGGCGAATCTCGCGGCGACCGAGCGCTGGGATCTCGAGGAACGTCAGGGCCTGGCGACTTCCTGACGGCATGACGTCGCGGTCGCCATCCAGTCACGCGGCGGCTGCCCGCTCAGATGCGCTGGGCAGTGCGCCTACTGAAGGCGCAGAGGGCGCTGGATCGCCACGGACGTCGCGAGCGCCTCGTCCAGCACGCCGATCAGGGATCGACCATCCGCGGTGACGTGGTAATCGCGAAGCGTGCGGATGGTGGCGGCTATACGGTCACCCCACGGAGGAGTCTGTTCGGGGTGTTTCGCATCCCAAACCAAGTCGGCGACAGGGAGCGCCTGCAGCCCCACAGCGACGTCTGCGAGCTCGTTGCGGGCACGCACGGCATCTTCAGACGCTAACTCGCCAGACGAGTAGAGGGCGGCGAGGGCGGGGAAGTCGCGACCGCGCTGTCCGCTCTCGAGCCGCACCTCAATGGTGTCGAAGAACGACCCGAGGAACGAGGCGGTGCCCACCGGATAGGCAATCGGCCCGACGCGGAAGGTGAGCATGCGCATCAGGGTAGCCGATCGCGCAGAACCCGCCACCGTGGTCAGACGCGGCGCTCCCTGCCCATCGCTCGGCCCTCGATCCAATACGCCTGGATGTGAACGGACTTCCGGTTACCCGGGGCTCGCTCCTTCACAACCGGACGCAGCGCCTTCAGCGAGCCCGTCTCACCGACGGCCCACACCTGCATGCCAGGAGACAGCATCTCCGCTGCCGCCCGAGCAAGGGAGCTCGATCCGTCACGCGGAATCCAGCGCACCTCGGCGCCCGGGTGGGGCGTGAGGGGGATCAGCTCGTCCTCGTCGTGCGAGCGCTCCAGCAGCACTCGCACCTCCCGCTGCGGGTCGAGTGAACGGAGGATCGAGTTGATCGCGGGTACCGCTGCCGCGTCGCCGATCAGTATCAGCCCAGATGCGTCGGGTGCTGGCGCGAACGAGGTGGACCCCAGCGACTGGGCGATGACCCGATCACCCGCGCTCGCGGACGACGCCCATGCCGACGCGGGGCCAGCCGGCTCGTGCAGGAGGAAGTCCACATCGATGCGTGCCTCGGGCACGTCCGCCGCTGAGATCGTGTAGGCACGCTGGAACTCCACGCCGGTCAGGGGATCCTCGATCCAGAGCCGGATCCACGCCGCGGGGGAGTCTGTGGCCTGCTGGAACAGCGTGGGAGCGTCGAAATGCACCCGGGCGAAATGCGGAGCGAGCCGGGTGGTGCCACGCACTGTGAGGGCGTGCTCTTTCGCGCCGAGGGCACGGAGGACCGCTCCGTCAAATCCGTGAGGCATCGGTGTGCTCCTGTCTTGATCGGGCGCTCGCGGACACTCGGGAGCGCCACCGCGGCTCACTGTGCGGGCGATTGGTCGGGTCCGCGTAACGTGTTCACCCTAGTAAAGCTATTTAGGTTAGGCAAGCCTTACTTGTACCGATCGGTGAATGCCTTCAGAAGACATACGAAGGCGGGCCCGTCGCTGTCGCGACGGGCCCGCTCTTGTTTACCGCTGTTACTGCTGGCTGGTGCGGCGGCGTGCGATGATCGCACCCGCTCCGGCGAGGAGCAGCAGGGCGGCGAGGC